>CAJMMH010000369.1 GCA_905214365.1 uncultured bacterium | reverse complement strand
AATATCCGCTTGACACACGTTTTTTGGTGAAAGGATGTGGAAAAACAATGAATGAGCACGAAAAAATCAGAAATGCGGTCCGGAGTGTTCCTGTCATAGACAGTCATGAGCATCTGGCTCCGGATACGGCGAAGCGGATCGGACTGGATCTTATAGATGCGTGTACCAGGCAGTATCTGTGTCATGATCTGCTTTCTTCCGGAATGCCTCCGGAATCGGTTTCCAGGCTTTCTGATCCGGCAATACCTGCGGCGCAGAAAGCAGCGCTGCTGTTTCCGTGGCTGGATTATGTAAAAACAACAGGGTATGGACAGTTGATGCAGGCGGCGTTAGAGCAGCTGGAACCCGGACTTCATCTGACGCCGGAAACGGCTGCGCACGCAGAAGCGCTGTACGACGAGTATGTGACAGATCAGCCGTTAAAGAAGTATCTTCAGTTCCGGACAAAGATCCGGTGCTGTATAGTTGACTGGATGCCGCTTGACTGGAGATTTGACGATCCGTTTTATATCCAGGCTTATAATCCGCTGTTTCTGGTCATACCGGAAAATGAAGCACGGATTCAGAAACTTGGCGTATTTACCGGGATTCGGATTCATTCTCTGATGGATTACCTCCAGGCAGTGAGGCACTGTATTGAAAAAAAGTACCGGGAGCAGGATGTCCGTGTTTTGAAGCTTTCTATCGCATATCATAGAAATTTATGCTTCCGGCATCCTTCGATGGAGGCGGCAGAACGGGAGTATCATGCTTGCATGGATCGTGCGTTGTATTACCGGGGAGGGCTGTCTGCCGGACTTGGATTTGATTCCTGTACTGCATTTCAGGATGCGGTACTGCACGCAATTCTGCAGACCGCGGAAGAATTGCAGATGACGGTACAGCTGCATACCGGATATATGGCCGGAAACTTTGGCGATTTTCGCAATGGAGATCCATCTGCGCTGATTCCGGTATTTAAGGAGTATTCCGGCGTCCGCTTTGATCTGTTTCATATGAGTTATCCATACGAGAAAGAAGCCGGACTGCTGGCGAAAATGTATCCGAATGTATATGTCAACCTTTGCTGGAGCCATGTCCTCTCGCCGCAGACTGTTGTACGGACGCTGGCAGACTGGCTGCAGTTGGTACCGTTAAACAAGATCATTGGATTTGGCGCGGATACATCGGTTGGATTTGATATTCCGGCTCACCTGGAGCTTGCGTACCGCAACCTGGAAAAGGTTTTCTGCAGACTGGCGGACGATGAAATATGGACAGCGGAAGATGCTTCCAACGCAGCGTATCGGCTGTTGTATAACAACCCGCTGAAATTATATCAGCTGGAATTATAGTTCTGTGGCACCGTACGGCAAAAAAGGATTTTGAAAACTGTGTTGGAAAAGAAAGGATTTTGATAATGTACGAAAACGAAAAAGAAGAGTTATGCCGCATATGTCGGCTTTTATATGACCGTCATCTGGTTGAAGCCTGCGACGGCAATGTGAGTATGAGGGTATCGGAGGAGCATATTCTGATTACGCCATCCGGCAAAAACAAGGGGTTTCTGAAGGCGGATGAGATTCTGACGGTTGATTTTTCCGGCATGTCTATCGAAGGCCGGGGAAAGGCAAGTAAGGAATTTCCGCTTCACCGGACTATCTATGAGAATCGTCCGGAGGCTGCCGCTGTGGTTCATACGCATCCTGTGTATGCAACCGCGTTTGCAATGGCAGGACAGACGATTCCGGATAATTACCTGATTGAATCGAAGGTTATGCTTGGGAAATGCGCGCTTGCTGAGTACGCGCCTCCGGGAACACCGGAGCTTGCGGAAAAAATCCTTCCCTATGTAAAGGACTGCAATGCCATCCTGCTGAAGAATCATGGGGCAGTTGCACTGGGCAAGTCTCTGATGGATGCCTACAACAAAATGGAAGTACTGGAAACCATTGCAAAAACGATCATTATGTCCCGTCTGGTAGGTACTCCCAGTCCGATTCCTGAATCAGAGGAGCGTTGACGTCTCGATGGAAGCCTGTCTGAGCCAGTCGTTAATGCAGTGGTCCCAGAGCTGTTCCGATTCCTTGTCAAAGGAAAAGCGCAGAAATGAAGTTCCTGTTGTTGCCGTCAGCTTCTGGTTCTTGTAGTGAAGCACAAGAAGATAGCCGTCAATGTCGGCATTTGCGGCAAGTTCAGGTTTCTGAAACTGATCGGCGGCTTCTGTTTTCAGAAGAAAGAATACGAAGCGGAACGCAAGGGGTGCGCGTTTTCCCTTAATCATAGAAAAACAGATCGGACGGATCTGCTTCCAGAAAATAAACGGGGCCTGTTTGCTGTTGGAATCATTGGCATCCGCCGATTGCTCGTGGGACGGATCCGGTACGGTTTCAGATTCTGTGAGGTCCGAAGTATCGGAAGCAAACAAGCCGAGGTTGCAGCGCCCATCGATTGAGTAGGTAACAGCGCCGGATATCGAC
>CAJMMH010000368.1 GCA_905214365.1 uncultured bacterium | reverse complement strand
GCGAGGATACGACGGATGAGTCAGAGCTGGAGACAAAGAACACGGAGACAACCGGCGCGCTCCGCTGTAACTGATGATCAATGCCGCGTCCTCCGGCGTCATCAGTGCCATTGTACTCAGACTGGCGTGTACATCCTGATAATACGAAACCGAGCGATGCAGCCGCGACAATTTCTGCTGCAGATCCAGAGCCACAAGCCCGGACGCGCCGATCCCAAACAGATACAGCGTTTTTGCCTGGTCCGCAAGATCTACCATGTGTGAAAAGCTCCGCATCGGAATCATCTGATATGTCCGTTCCAGATTTTCCCGATTAATGCGCTCAGCCATTTCTACCATGCTCTCCAATGAATCGCTTTCCTTCAGAACTGTATGGATATCCGCATACTCCGGTTTTGTGTGCTCCATTGCCAGCGCGATTTTCATTTCACGGAATCCGCTGTAGCCAATTTTCTTCGCGAACCGCACGATTGCAGCGGAAGAAACCTCTGTATTTCTGGCAAGCTCATCCACACTCATGGACAAAACCTCCGGCTGCCGTTCTAACAGAAACAAGGCAATCTTGCGGTCTGTATCCGTGTAAGCTGCCATACCTCCTTTTATTACCTGTAAACACCCCATCGCAATCCCTCTTCCGCGCGCCGCAGACATGTCCGCGGCGGCGTACCCTTCTGAATCTCAGACAGTTGCTTCCTTTTCACGAATCCGCTCCAGCTTTTCGCGGTATTTCTTCATCTCTTCCCCATTTGCCAGAATAAAATGTCCCGGCTCGATTTCCTGCCACTGCGGCGCCTCTTTTTCATAGGCATGCGGATCCTCGGTGTAAACGGTCAGCTTCCGCTCCCGCTCAACGTCCGGATTCGGAGTCGGAATTGCGGAAAACAAAGCTCTGGTATACGGGTGAAGCGGATGCGCGAACAGCTGCTCCGTCTCCGCCAACTCGACCAGACGTCCCTTCTGGATAACAGCAATCCGGTCACAGATAAACCGCATGACAGACAAATCATGGGCAATAAACAAATAGGTCAATCCGCGCTCCTTCTGCAGCTCGGACAACAGGTTCAGCACCTGTGCGCGGATCGAAACATCCAACGCGGAAATCGGCTCATCGGCAATAATCAGGGACGGCTCCATGATCAGCGCGCGGGCAATTCCGATTCGCTGTCTCTGACCGCCGGAAAACTCATGTGGAAAACGTCCGGCAAATTCCGGAAGCAGGCCAACGTCAAGAAGTGCCTGCTCAACCCGCTTATGAATCTCTTCCTTGGACAGATGATGATTGGTATTGATCAGTCCTTCTTTGACAATATACTCGACCTTGGCACGTTCATTCAACGATGCCATCGGATCCTGAAAGATCATCTGGATCTCCTGGATCACCTTCCGGTCAAGCTTTTTTGAAATCTTTCCGCTGATGACATCGCCATTATAGGTTACAGTACCGCCGCTGACCGGATACATCCGGATCAGCGCACGGCCGATGGTTGTCTTTCCGGAGCCGGACTCTCCGACCAGGCCGAAGGTCTCTCCTTTGTAAATATCAAAACTGACGCCCCGGACCGCTTCAAACGCGTGACGGCCTCTGCCGAACGTTACATGAATATCCTCTGCGCGCAGCAGAACCTCTTTCTTATCTGCTGCCGTTTTTTTCTTCTGCTCATCAGCCATCAGCCAAGTCACCTCCAAGTAATTTCAGATTCTTGATTTCCTGCAGCTGCTTCGGCGGGTCAATCTTAGGCGCCCGCGGATCTAACAGCCAGGTCTTTGCCTTATGCGTCGGGCTCACTTCAAAATATGGAGGCCGGTACTTGAAATCAATGTCAAGCGCATACGGGTTTCTCGGAGCAAACGCATCGCCCCGGACCGGAAGAAACAGGTTTGGCGGCGTTCCGTGGATAGAGCTGAGTCTCTCACCCTTCTTGCCGAGCTGCGGCAGAGAGGAAAGAAGCGCCCAGGTATATGGATGCTTCGGGTCGAAAAAGACCTCGCGGCTTGTTCCGATTTCAATGATATCTCCGGCATACATAACAGCAATCCGATCCGCGACATTTGCTACGACACCAAGATCATGTGTAATATAAACAGTTGTCAGATGATATTTTTTCTGCATACGGCGGATCAGATCAAGAATCTGCGCCTGGATAGTCACATCCAGCGCCGTTGTCGGCTCATCACAGATCAGAATCTTCGGATTGCACGCAACCGCAATCGCAATCGCGACACGCTGGCGCATACCGCCGGAAAATTCATGCGGATACTGTTTATAGCGGCGTTCCGGCTCGGTAATGCCAACCTCAGTCAGCATCTCAATTGCTTTTTTCTTTGCCGCGTCGCCGGTCAGATTCTGATGATACTTCAACGCTTCCACGATCTGCCAGCCGATTGTTTTCAACGGATTCAAACAGGTCATCGGGTCCTGCATGACCATTGCAATTTGGCCGCCGCGGATTTTCTCCCACTCTTTT
>CAJMMH010000367.1 GCA_905214365.1 uncultured bacterium | reverse complement strand
AACAGTGAACACACAGCTAAAAATATAAACATTGCAGTGCCCCCTCTCAATTTTTCAAACACGCTCTAACTTCACACAAACAGGAACAGATTTTGCCGATGCTTCGCATGCAGAACCGGCAAAATCCCGTTATCGCTATGTTATCTTGCGAAATTTTCAACTCAGAAAATTTCTGCCGTGAACTACATCATATATTTTCCTTCATCACCTGGATCCAGTTTTCAGTAATCGAAGCAATTCCCTCCAGCGTTGGATGCACGCCATCCTGGGATATCCAGGCACGGTTTCCAAGCAGCTCCAGTCCTTCGGTAAAAATCAGACGGTCTTTTGCGTATCTCCTGACAATTTCCCGGAAGATTTGTGCTCTTGGTTCATTGTTCAGCGTTTTGAACACGCTGGTAGCAAATACCGTTCTCGGATCCTCTGCCATCCTTGCCGTGAAGAAATCCGTCCGGCGCGCAAACTCATCCTCGTCCATTTTCAAAACGTTAATGCCAAGCTCCAGCGACGCAAATGACCAATCCTTCCGGGAGCAGATGTACTCCGCCATTTCCGGCTCCAGCTTTGCGGAACCGGCAAAGCCGTAATTCAGATAATCCGTACCAAGCAGCTGCGCAATCCGGAACGGATAAGTATACGGCTGCACAAGCGCCAGGCTTCCGTGCGTAATGGAAGATCCATATGCCAGATATGTTTTTTCCGGAAGCTGATCCGGGCGCGGCGGCGCAACTTCCCCCTCCACGCCAAGATAAAAGCAGCGGGTATACGGAAGAACGACACGTACAACCTCCGGGGAAAACGGGAAATGATTTTCTTTGGTCAACTGCTTTAGTTCATCCATGTTGTCAGGCGCGTCAATGTGGATTTTCGTCCGGTCAGACCAAATCATCCGAGTGGAATTGCGCCATCCGCCCTGAACCGAACCATAATAAATATGCGCAACCGATGCCTCTTCTCTCGTATCTGCCCGCAGATACAGATCAACACCGTCCCCGAGCATCTGAAAACGCAGCTCGATTCCGGTTGACAGGCAGTTGTCCGGTTCATAAATTCCCGGATTCAGACAATTTCTCACGTCCTTCGGCAGCCGCCACATCCGGAATCCTTCCGGCGTCTCTTCCAGTTCCTCTACATTATGAAATAAAATCCCATCCTTAATTATCATTGGTATTGTCCCCACTTTCTGTATTATATACTCTGGAGCGTGTCTGAAAAATCATTCTGCACACCCCACTTTGCAGAATAATTTTTTTCCAGCGGATCATCTCAGGCCTCAATTACCGAAGCAGCTTCAGCACCGTTACGGAATGCGGCGCAAACCGCCAGGTGACTGTTTTCTGGTCGGCCGTTAATTCCTGCGTTTCTGTCCTTGGCGCAACCAGCTTCGGCTCATCAAACGTATTCTCCGCATCCAGAGAAAACCCGGAAAGGAGCTGCGCCTGTATCTGCTTCACCGGATGCTGCAGTTCGAGCTGCGCAATCTTTTCTTCGCCGGTCAGGTTGACTGCTTTCAGGATTACGTTCTTTCCGTCTGCCTCCTTTGACGCGCAAAAATACAGTTCCTCCAGACATGGCTGCGGATTTTTCACATCATTATACAATTCACCATTCACAAAGGTTCGGATCCTGCCACCATCCACTTCCAGACGCAGCCGGTACTCCTGATCGGTGACATGGAAAATCCGATGGGAAATCGTAGAACCTCTTCCATGCGCAAATGCTGTCACATTACAGTCCCAGTTATCAGCTGACTTTTTCGGACTTTTTCCATGCGGTCAGACCATTGTATACCGGATTGTCCACCGGATCAAACTCAAACGAGCGGTTCTGTACCAGCTCTGCGTACAGTCCGCCGTCCGCCGCATGATTGATATCCTCAAAAAAGATGCCAAATAAATCGCCGAGCTTCTTGTACGGCTGATCTTCCCGGATACGGATTCTCCCTTTTCCTTTTTCTGCCATATCAGATCCCCCTATTCACAGTTTCCTTCTTTGTATTGCTCTTTTCTCAAATGACTGTGTTCTGGCTGTTTCCAGGCAGCCTGTGCCGCGTCTGATCTGCCTATTTGCTGAACGTCCAGATTGCTTTTATTATATCATCGAAGCTAAAAAAATACTATCCTGATTTCCAGAATTTTACGGAAATCCATATGCTTCTCTCCTTAGTATAAAATGTACTCTCGGAGTCTTTTCTGCACTTGCTTTTACGGCCGATTTTCCGCCAGCCGCGTTCAAATTTTATCAACGTACGCACCGCGTACGCCTCAAAAATTTGAACACATCTGACAAAAAATCTTCTCGTAAAATCAAGCACAAAAAGATTCCGAGAGTACATTTATGTGTTCCCGGAATCTTGCTGCGCCTGAATTTGCGATCGGCGAAAAATCATCCGAAACAGCAGGTACATAAGAGATTCCGAGCGTACATTCTCGTCAAGCGGATATTCGCAATCCGCTTCGCTACTTGCTCATAACCAAATAACTGCT
>CAJMMH010000366.1 GCA_905214365.1 uncultured bacterium | reverse complement strand
GCGGAAAATCGGCCGTAAAAGCAAGTGCAGAAAAGACTCCGAGAGTACATCTTTCATTCGCTCTCGGAATCTCGTTGTACCTGAATTGCCCAAAAAGGAGGCACCTCAATACAGCTGTATCAGAGATTCTATGAGTTTAATTTCTTTTTTCGTCTGAAGCCGGACGTTTTAACAGGCCGAGCAGCAGCGCTCCCGCCGCGGTTCCGGCTGCAAGCGCTGCGAAATACAGCCAGGGATGGCCGACAACCGGGAACACAAATATCCCTCCGTGCGGCGCCATCAACGTACAGCCAAACTGCATACTTAAAAGACCGGCAAGACCGGAACCGATTACACAGGCGGGAATCACACGGAACGGATCGGCCGCCGCGTACGGAATGGCTCCTTCTGTAATAAACGCAAATCCCATAATCAGATTGGCCCATCCGGCATCCCGCTGCGCTTTTGGAAAACGATCCGGAAAAACAAAACCGGCAAGCGCAAGCGCGCATGGCGGCGTCATTCCGCCAACCATAACTGCCGCCATGATCTCATAATTTCCGGAAACAATCGCAGCTGTTCCAAATACATAAGCAGCCTTATTGAACGGGCCGCCCATATCGACTGCCATCATTCCGCCAAGCAAAAATCCAAGCAGCAAACGACTTACGCTGTTCATGCTGGACAGTCCGCGAACAAGCGCTTCGTTGACCGCGCCCATCACCGGCTCTACTGCAAACTGCATCAGAAGTCCCATCAGAAGAATCCCGATCACCGGATAAATCAGGACCGGAGCGATCCGGTCAACCGCTTCCGGCAGCCGCTCACAAATTGCTTTCAGGAAGCGGACCAGGTACCCGGCCACAAAACCTGCCGCAAGCGCACCTAAAAATCCGGATTTTCCGGCCGACGCAATCATGCCTCCGACAAAACCTGCTGCAAGCGCCGGACGGTCGCCGATCGCGGAAGCAATAAATCCGGCAAGTACCGGAAGCATAAAGGAAAACGCAGCCTCTCCGATCCGTTTAAGCAGAGCCGCCGCCGGAGTAATCGTACCAAATGCCGTTCTCTGCGCCTCATCCAGCGTATTGATGTCAACTGCAAACCCATCGATCAGAAACGCAAGCGCAATCAGAATTCCACCGCCGACTACAAACGGAAGCATATGCGATACGCCGTTCATCAGCTGCTGATACGCCTGATGTCCCCAGCCGGACGCTGTATCTCCTCTGCTTTGTCCAAACCGTTTTCCACTCCGTTCCGAATCCGATCTCTGCCCGGCGCCGCTGCCATGGTCCGTGGAAGCCGAATGCCCCTGTGCGTTTCTTCTGTGCCCTTCCCGATCCAACTGCCAGACCGGAACTGTTCCGGAAAGAGCGCGTGCAATCAACAAATCTGCCTGGCTGATTCCATCAGAAACCCGGCAGCGGATGACCGGTTTTCCTTCAAACCGCTCCATCGGCACTTCCGTATCCGCCGCCACCAGAATACAATCTGCCTCTTCAATTTCTTCCTCTGTCAGCACATGCCTTGCCCCTGCGGAGCCTCTTGTTTCCACCTTCAGGAAACAGCCTGCTTTCTGCGCCGCCTGCTGCAGACTCTCCTGCGCCATGTAGGTATGCGCAATGCCGGTCGGACAGGAGGTCACTGCCAGAAGCTTTGGTATGCGGCCGCTGTTTCCTGTTTTCTTTGCTTCAAGTGCATTGCCGTTGGATCGTTCTGAATTATCTGGATTGCTGCCGGAGATTTTTTTCCTATCTATGCTGCTATCTGATTGTCCCTGCGGTATCCCGTCCCGGTCAATCTCTTCCTCGCGGTTGATGATCGCCAGAAACTCCTGTTTTGTCTTTGCCTGCCGCAGCCTGCTGCAAAACGATTCCCGCATCAGAAGAACCGACAAATGGCTCAGCACATCCAGGTGCACGTTGTCGGAAGTTTCCGGCGCGGCAATCAGAAACAGCAGCGTTACCGGCTCTCCGTCCAGTGAATCAAACGCCACGCCATCCGGAATCACCATCGCTGCCAGTCCCGGTGCTGTCACCGTGCCGCATTTGCCGTGTGGAATCGCGATTCCCTCTCCGATTCCTGTTGTCCCTTCCTCTTCCCGTTTATAAATCTGCTCTCGGTACGCGACCTCATCGCTGATATTTCCGCGCTTTACCATCAATGCGGCCGCCATATCCAGAGCCTCTGCCTTATCTTTCGGCGAGCTGTTTAACGATATACTCCGCTCATCCAGTAAATCCGTAATCCTCATCTGCCCTGCCTTTCCGACAGCGGGCATACCGTTTGGTACAATTCCAGAATTGCTTTCCGATCAGCCAGATGCTCGGAAAACGCGCTTGCGCTCCCGGCGGCAACTCCCATCCGGAACGCCTCCTCATAATTTCCCGACCGCATCCATCCGGCAAGGAAACCAGCCACCATAGAATCTCCGGCTCCAACGCCGTTTACCAATGTACCGTGCGGCGCGTCCGCCGCGTACACCGTACCGTCTCCCGCCGCAAGCAC
>CAJMMH010000365.1 GCA_905214365.1 uncultured bacterium | reverse complement strand
GGCGGAAAATCGGCCGTAAAAGCAAGTGCAGAAAAGACTCCGAGAGTACATTTATGTGTGAAGAATAAAAAAGTTATTAGAACAAGAAGGCAGCTATACAAAAAGAGAATTGTATGGCTGTCTTTTCTTTTGACCAATGCGGAAAAATCTGGTACGATACGTTTAAGTGGGCAAGTCATATGCGAAGCAGCAGGCAGAATCGGTTCCTGTCTGAGCGGAGCATGAGCAGGAACAATTGGGGCAAATAAAATGGAGGATATTGACATGACACTATTACAGCTGCAGTACGCAGTTACCGTTGCCGAGACTGGAACGATTACCGAAGCGGCGCAGAAATTATATATTACACAGCCGAGCCTGACCAATGCGATCAGGGAGCTGGAGAAGGAGATGAATCTGACGATTTTTCTCCGCTCCAACCGGGGAATTGCCGTATCCAAGGAAGGAGAGGTCTTTCTCGGATACGCCAGGCAGGTGTTAGAGCAGGCGGAGCTGCTGAAGGAAAAGTATGGGGATCAGAAGCAGAGAAGGCGGAACTTCTGGGTTTCAACGCAGCATTATTCCTTTGCGGTCAACGCCTTTGTCGAGCTGATCCGTCAGTACGGCGGCGAGGAATATGATTTTAATCTGCGGGAAACGCAGACCTATGAAATCATTGACGATGTGGCGCTGATGAAAAGCGAAGTAGGCCTCCTTTATCTGGATGATGCCAACCGGGATGTTGTAACACGGACATTGAAAGATCGGGAGCTGGTTTTTACCGAGCTTTTCTGCGCAAAGCCGCATGTCTTTATCAGCCGGTTCAATCCTCTCGCGGACCGGACAGAGGTAACCTGGGAGGATCTTTCTCCGTATCCATATCTTTCCTTTGAGCAGGGGGAGCATAATTCGTTTTATTATGCGGAGGAGATGTTCAGTCAGTTACAGAGAAAGAAAAATATCCGTGTCCGTGACCGCGCGACGCTGTTTAACCTTCTGATCGGTCTGAATGGATATACCGTCAGCAGCGGCGTGATTGACGAAAAGCTGAACGGAAGCGATATCATTGCCGTGCCGCTTGCGGAGACAGGAACCATGCAGATTGGGTATATCCGTCATAAAAAGTCTGCGATGAGTCCGCTTGCGGAGGCGTATATTCAGGCGCTTGGCCGGTACAGCTGCCTCAATTGCGAATATCCGCTTGATAATCACAGATAAATATTCCATGGGATATTGACAAAACGAAATCTAAATGATATGATTTTGATATCACAAGAAAGGGGGATTTCGGTATGAATGAGAAAATCCTGGAAGGCAGAAAAAATGGCATGATAGTTCTGCTGCTGTCAATTGTCCTGTATGGGATCGCAATTGCGGGCAGTATTTTTGGAGGGATCTTTCTGGAGCGGGGCGGTTCGCCTGTGATACTGGTGATCAGCTGTATCTGGCTTGGAATCGGTTGGATTCCGTGGCTTGGCCTGAAGGTATTAAAGCCGCAGGAGGCACTGGTACTGACGCTGTTTGGCCGATATGTCGGAACGCTGAAGGGGGATGGCTTTTACTTTGTAAATCCATTCTGTACCGGCGTAAATCCGGCGGCAAAGACGAGACTGAACCAGAGCGGCGACGTTGACAGCGGTTCTTCCAAGCTTCTTGGAGCCGCAGCTGCGGCAGCGGCTTCTTCGTCCGGCGAGCTGGCAAGCAAGAAGATTTCGCTGAAGATTATGACACTCAATAACAACCGGCAGAAAATCAATGACTGCCTTGGTAATCCGGTTGAGATCGGAATTGCGGTTATGTGGCGTGTGACTGATACGGCAAAGGCGGTATTCAATGTTGATAATTACAAGGAATACCTGTCCCTGCAGTGCGACAGCGCGCTGAGAAATATTGTCCGGATTTATCCGTACGATGTGGCTCCAAACGTAGATACAACCGGAGACGGCGTTGCCGATGAGGGAAGCCTGAGAGGTTCAAGCGAGGTGGTTGCGTCGAGAATCCGCGATGAGATTCAGCAGAAGGTAGCAGATGCCGGTCTGGAAATTATTGAAGCGAGAATTACTTACCTTGCGTACGCGCCGGAGATTGCGGCGGTTATGCTGCAGCGTCAGCAGGCATCTGCAATTATTGACGCGAGAAAGATGATTGTAGACGGAGCAGTTGGCATGGTAGAAATGGCGCTGGAGCGTCTGAATGAGAATCAGGTTGTGACACTGGATGAAGAACGGAAGGCGGCAATGGTGTCCAATTTGCTTGTTGTTCTCTGCGGCAACCATGACGCGCAGCCGGTTGTTAATTCCGGAAGCTTGTACTGATGGCGGACGGAGCAAAAAAACAGGTCCCGCTCCGTCTGTCGCCAAAGCTTTACGACGCGATTGCCGCGTGGGCAGAGGATGACTTCCGCTCTGTGAATGGGCAGATTGAGTATTTGCTGACAGAATGCGTCAGACAGCGGAAAAAAAGCGGGGCGTACACACCGGACCAGTTTGATGTGCCGCCGAAACTGGATCTGTGAAAAGCGGG
>CAJMMH010000364.1 GCA_905214365.1 uncultured bacterium | reverse complement strand
CAGACTGTAAGGAGATCATGGCTGATATTGAGGCATTTGCTTCGGAAAAAGGAAAGATCACAGCAGATATAGGCAGCCTGTATGAGGTGCTGGAAGCGTATTTTTCTCTGACGAGACGGGTTGACCGCCTGTATACATACGCGGCGATGCGCGCGGATCAGGATACCGCTGATACCAGGTATCAGGGCATGCGTTCCAGAGCCCAGAACGTTTACGTACAGTATTCGACGGCAGCGGCATTTGTTCAGCCGGAGATTCTTGCCTGCGGAGATGAGGCAGTAAAGGCTGCGATTGCAGCGGATCCGAGACTGGCTTCCTATGAGCGGGTTTTAAGTGAGATGTTAAGAGACGCGGAGCATACGATGGACGCGAAGACAGAGTCGATCCTTGCGGCGGCCGGAAATATGGCTGAGGTTCCGGGATCGGTATTCAATGTTCTGAATAATGCGGATATGAAATATCCGGACGCGGTGCTTGCGGATGGAACGAGGATTCCAATTACCAACAGCAGCTTTGTCAGCCTTTTGGAGTCCCCGGACCGGGAAGTCAGAAAGCAGGTATTCCAGACCTATTACGGCCAGATCAACAGCTTCCGCAATACATTTGCCGCGCTTCAGGATGGCAATATCAAGCAGGCAGGCTTTTATGCGGCACAGAGAAAATATTCGTCCGTGCGCGCAAGCTATCTGGCAGGCTCCCATATTCCGGAATCCGTATATGACAGTCTGATTGAGGCAGTTCATGAGGCGCTTCCGGCGATGTACCGCTACGTTGCGCTGCGCAAGAAACTGCTCGGTGTGGACGAGCTTCATATGTATGATGTTTATACGCAGCTATTCCCGGCAACAAACAAGACCTATACCATTGATGAGGCGAAGCAGATGGTCGCAGAGGGATTGAAGCCGATGGGAGAAGAGTATCTTTCCATTCTGAAGGAGGGCTTTGACAACCGCTGGATCGATGTATATCCAAACAAGGGAAAGCGGACAGGCGCGTATTCTTCCGGCTGTTATGACAGCAGACCATTTGTCCTTCTGAATTTCCAGGGACGCTTAGACGATGTATTCACCCTTGCGCACGAGATGGGACATTCCATTCACAGCTACTATTCCGGAAAAAATCAGCCGTTCCAGACGTCCGGATACCGTATCTTTGTCGCTGAAGTGGCGTCTACCTGCAATGAGGCGTTGTTAAACCACGATCTCCTGGAAAAGACATCGGATCCGGCGCAGAAAAAGTATCTGCTCAATCATTTCCTCGATACCTTCAAGGGAACGCTGTTCCGTCAGACGATGTTTGCCGAGTTTGAGCTGGCGATGCACCGTATGGGCGAGCAGGGAATCCCGCTGACTGCCGATGCGCTCTGCAGCAAGTACCTGGAACTGAATCAGCTGTATTTCGGACCGGATATGATCAGCGATCCGGAAATCGCCTGCGAGTGGATGCGGATACCGCATTTCTATACCCCATTTTATGTATATCAGTATGCAACCGGATTTTCTGCGGCGATTGCGCTTTCAAACCGCATTTTAACCGGCGGGGAAGCGGCGGTTGAGCAGTACAAGAGCTTCTTAAAGGGCGGTTCCAGCAAAGATCCGATCGATCTGCTGAAGATGGCGGGTGTCGATATGACAACGCCGCAGCCAGTTGCGGACGCATTGAAGATGTTTGCGGAATTAGTGGACGAGCTGGAACAATTAATAAAGTAAGAAAAGTGCGGCAGATGGTACGAAGCATTGGCAAAGTCCGGGCGCAGAGCCGGAAGGGAAATAAACAGGAGGGCATTATGACACAGTATGAAGCGATTTTTCAGAGAACTTCGGTGCGGCATTTTCAGATGCGGGCAATTGAACCGAAGATTATGGAGCAGATCAATTCCTTTATTCAGTCTGTAAGTTCGCTGCATCCGGAGGCTTTGTACCGCGTCGCTGTTGTGGAGGCAGGGAAGTCCGCAGATGGAAAGAAACGGAAGCATCTGCAGGTGGAAGCGCCGTATTATCTGGTGATTTCCGTTAAGGATCATCCGTTCGCGGAAAAGAATGCAGGATTTGTGATGGAGCAGATTGTGCTGTATCTGACCTCAAAGGGACTCGGAACCTGCTACCTTGACGCGGCTGGGACACAGAAAACGATGGATTCCTACCGGCCGCTGCTGTTAGTAGCGTTTGGCTGTCCGGCTGTTTCCGGAGCGCTTGTACACCGCCGCAGGAAACCATTAAGCGAGTTGGCCCGTTATAAGGAAGAGATCCCGGCAGGAGTTACCCAGATTCTGGAAGCGGGGCGCGTGGCTCCATCCGCGTTTAACCGACAGCCATGGCGATTTGTTGTGTACGCGAATCGGATTCATATTTTTATGAAAAAACCAGTGATTTCAACAGCTCATTGGCGGCAGCTCGAAGAGATCGGCATGGGAATCGTGATGACACATATGGCGCTGGCAGCTGAGGAACAGTGGATGAACTGGAAGCTGTCTCCGATTGGTGATGTGGCGGAGCGTGAGCTGAAGGG
>CAJMMH010000363.1 GCA_905214365.1 uncultured bacterium | reverse complement strand
CTACGTTATCTTACGGAATTTTCAGTTCAGAAAATTCCTACCGTGAACTGTAACCCCTTTTCAAACATGCTCTAAAATAGGTGCCGATTGTCCATTGCACGCCGGAAAAATGTCTGATATAGTGATAAGAAGTATGAAATCCGCTGCCGTTGATATGAAGTGTGAGCAGCAGTGAAGAGGGGATGATGTTTGCATACTGTGTGAATGGCGTCACGGAAAATGGAGGAAAGAGATGGAAAAGCGGGGGATAACAGGAATGCGTTTAACGAAAAGTGGAGGACAAATACAGGAAAAGAGCGGAGGACAGATATGGGAAGAGCTGGAAGCGATCCGATGCGCGGACAGAGAGCAGCGGATTCGGATGCTGGAGGCGGCAGTCTGCGGCGCAGACACGGAGCTGGTGCGTAAGGTTCTGACGCTTGATCCGCCGCTCGTGGACGAGACGACGGCGGACGGTGTGCCTTTTGCGCTGGCGGCGGCAGGCACAGGAAGTCTGGAGCTGGTGCGTTACATTGTGGAGTATTCCAGGGCAAGCATGAATCTGACAGACAGCAGGCACCGGAACATGCTTCATTACGCGGCGGTATCGGGAGCGCTTCCGGTATGCCGGTATCTGACAGAACGTGTGGGACTGTGCCCGGATGAGGGAGATCTGGATCTGGTGACGCCGATGGACGAAGCGCATAATCGCGGCTTTGCGGATCTGGAAGCGTATTTTGCCGGTGTGCTCGGCGCGCCGCTTTCCGGTATGTACCGAAATCCGATCCGTACCGGTATGCATCCGGATCCATCGATTGTGCGGGTCGGCGAAGACTATTACATGGTCAATTCTTCCTTTATTTTCTTTCCGTGCATTCCGATTTCTCATTCCAGGGATCTGATTCACTGGGAGGTAATCGGTCATGCGATTACGAATCCGGAGTGGGCGCGCCTGGATGGACTTGAAGGGGGACGCGGTTATTGGGCACCGGATATTTCCTATGATAATGGGACATTTTATATCACAGCGACGTACCGGCTCAATGATACTGGAACGGTGTACCGGCGGCAGATTGTTGTCTCGTCTGATAGGCCGGAGGGACCATACAGCGAACCGGCATGGATTGATGAGGATGGAATTGACCCGTCGATTTTCCACGAGGATGGCCGCCATTACATGCTGCTGAACCGCGGAGCACGCCTGTTTGAGCTGAGCAGCGACTGCAAAAGACAGATTTCGGAGGCGGAGCTTTTATACTATGGAAGTATGAAGCGCGCGCCGGAAGGTTCCCATCTGCTGAAAAAGGACGGATGGTATTATCTGTTTCAGGCGGAGGGCGGCACAGGAACCGGACATCGCATTACGGCAGCAAGATCAAGATCATTGAAGGGTGTTTATGAGCCGTGTCCGTACAATCCGATCATGCGCCAAGAGGATGCGGACGCGCCGATCCAGCGCTGCGGTCACGGAAAACCGGTCTGTACGCAGAATGGGGAGTGGTTTATTCCGTATCTGTGCGGACGGCTGACAGATGGGCAGTACAGCATTCTTGGCCGGGAGACAGCATTGGATCCGATCACATGGACGGCGGACGGCTGGCCGATTGTCAACGGGAGAAGAGGGCCGTCCACACTTCAGAAAAAGCCGTGCCTTCCGGAGACAGTCTTTGCAAAAATGCCGTGCTGGACGGCGGATGGCCCGCTGTCGATGGACTGGGTGTCGCCGCGGCCGATGGATGAGGACGCTGTTCAGTTTGAACATGGCTGTCTGTGGCTGAAAGCAAATGAAAAGCCGCTTTCTCAGACGGATGCACACAATATTCTGCTGCGCAGACAGACGGATTTTGAATTTTCGGCATGGACAGAGACTGCAGGATGGCGTGATAAGTGTACAGACTGCAGGGCTGAATATGGGCTGATTTGCTATTACGATGAGAATACCTGGGTCAGCTGCAGTCTTTCAGCGGCGGAAAACGGAAAAGCTACCGCAATGGTGCGCGAGCATATCGGAGCCCAGGATATTGTGCATGAAGCGGTTGTGTTTGAGCCGGGAGAAACGGTGACAATCGGTATTGAAACCTCGTATCTGCACCGGACTTTTTACGTGACGGACCGAAATGGCCGTAAAGTGACGGCGGCTGACTTAGAACGGGTTTATTATTTATGCGATGAGGGAATCCGGATGGGAAAACGGTTCACCGGAGCGATGGTCGGGATTTATGGATATGATCCAAGCGGCAGCGCGCAGGCAGGCTTTGTTTCATTTGGATATCAGAAAAAGGGGAAGTAAACGGCTGTTCGCAGGAACAGAAGCAAGATGAAAGGATAGGAAGTAAGACAGCATGGCAAAGGCAAGAGTAACAGAGAAGAACAGACAGCTGATCTTATCGGGAAACATGGTGCAGGCAATTCTGGCGCTGGCAATTCCGGTTGTGATCAACAGCTTTTTACAGACAATGTACAATCTGACGGATACCTATTGGCTTGGACAGCTGGGAACCATCCAGATGGCGGCAATTAATCTGGTGTCTCCGGTGCA
>CAJMMH010000362.1 GCA_905214365.1 uncultured bacterium | reverse complement strand
ACGAAAAGGTTGATATAATTTAAGATTTTGAGATTCAAAATGTTGATAAAATTTAATGATATCGAGCGAAAACATTGACTTTTTCAAAGAAAAGGGATATCCTCTTTCTGTGGGTTTGGGGAGGCTGAAAAAGCAGAAGCAGATCCGAAAAAGGAGGACGTAATAATGAAGAAATTTGCATGTGTTTTAATGGCAGCAGCAATGGTATGCTCTTTTGCAGCGTGTGGAAAGAGCGACAGCAAGTCTACAACAGCAGCAAGCACAACTGCAGCAGCAGATACTACTGCAGCAGCAACTGAAGCGGAAACAACCAAGGAAGCTGAGACGACAAAGGAAGCTGAGACCACAGCAGAGGAGACCAAGGAAGAGACTACCGAAGCTGTATCTGAGGCTGACAGCACTGAGGCAGAGACTTCTACTGAGGCATAAATGTTACATAACGGGACGGGCGGAGAAATGGATTCTCCGCCCGTTTTGCTTTTAACAAATCAAGGAAGTCCCCTGCTTCAATTGCGAAGAGCAATAGGCAGTGGGTTGGGACTTGCAGGAAGCCCATTGGCTTAAGACAATGGGTAGTTCACGAGAATAGAGAGGAAAGACCGCAATGAAACTCAGAAAGCCTGATTATTACGATTCATTTCACTGTATCGGTTCGGCATGTACGGATACCTGCTGCGCGGGATGGGAAATTGAGGTCGATGAAGAAAGCAGCGCTCGATATCAGCAGCTTCAGGGGGCGTTGAAGGATAAAATGAAACGCAGCCTGACTGTTACCGAGGAGGAAAGTTACTTTGCACTGCAGGATGGTCGCTGTCCGTTTCTGAAAAAAGATGGATTATGTGAGCTGATCTGCCATTATGGCGATGGGATTCTGTGCGATATCTGCCGGGAGCATCCGCGCTTTTATAACTGGTACGGCGGGGATACGGAGGTTGGCCTTGGACTCTGCTGTGAAGAGGCAGAGCGGCTGATTTTTGCGTCGGAAGCGCCGGCACGGTTTGTAACAGAAGAAACGCAGGAAGCGGATGGCGCGGAAACCTGTGGGCAGAGTGAGGAAGCTGCGCAGGAAGAGCTGTGCGGACCGGATGGGATGCGGGAAAACCCGGATGAGGATGACGGGGAAGCACAGTATGTTGATTTATTCCGGGCGCTTAGGGAGAGACTTTTTTCCATTGTGCAGGACCGCAGACTTCCGCTTGCTGACCGGCTTTGCCGCTGTCTGGACGAAGCAGACCGGATGCAGGACGCGCTGGATGAGGACCGTCAGGAGCAGCTGAGAGCACTTGCGGACGGTGTATTATGGAACGAAGAAACAGAATCCGGTGAAACGACAGGAACGGAAACGGAGTCCGGAGACGGAATGGCGGTTGCAGAAACAACAGATTTTGCAGCGCTTGCGGCTGCAGTGCTGAGAAATTACGAGGAGCTGGAAGCGCTTGACGATTCCTGGCCGGCGCTTTTGAAGCAGGCAGAAGAATACGCGGCAGCGGGCAGCAGGATGCTTGCGGCGTCTGCGGCCCGGTTTGCAAAGGCGTATCCGCAGATGAAATGGGAGTACGAGCACCTGATGGTTTACTTCCTGAACCGGTATTTTCTGGAAGCGCTGTATGATTCTGATTTTGTGTCCAAGGTTCGCTTCAGTGTGCTTGCGCTGCTTGTGATCCGCCTGTTGGAACTGGAGCAGTGGAGCAGATCAGGCAGCAGGACAGAGGCAGACCGGGACCGGATTGTGCGCCGGTATTCCAAGGAAATCGAGTATTGCCCGGAAAATGTCGCGGAGCTGGTACGCCGCTGCTGGGACAGAGCGGAATTTGAAACCGGCGCGCTAAAGGCGCTGATCGGCGGATTGTTTGGAGGAACACATTGAAGCGGCGCATGCGGAGCATCGGCAAAATCCATGTCTGTTTGAGCGCAGCGTAAACAGTAACCACTCATAACTGACGGACGGGACTTATATATGATAAAACCCCATTGACGGATCGGAAAATTGGTTTTATACTAAACTTGTGAAACCGTTTTCAGCTGACTGGAGGATCTGCGGCGTGTCCGTCTGTACAAGGCGGTATGCAGGACGCAGGTGCGAAATGTGCCGCCAGCGGACAGAAACGGCAAAAGTGAAAGAGAAAAGAAAGGAGACCGAAATGGCAAAGGAACGCGTCAATATTTATACAATTGCCAGAGAAGCCGGCGTATCGGCAGCGACAGTCTCCCGTGTGATGACAAACAATGCAAAGGTCAGCCGCGAAAAAAGAGAGCGGGTTGAGGCAGTGATTCGGAAGTACGGGTATGCGCCCAATGCGCTCGCACAGGGACTCAGCACAGCGAAAACCCATACCATCGGGCTGATGATTGCCGATATTTCAAGCCCATTCTACACGACATTGGCAACGGCGTGCGAGAAAGCGGCGAATCAGAGTGGATATATGCTGATGATTTTGAGTTATTTGGGCGATTATGAGCTGGAAAAGCGGCAGCTGGTCAAGATGTACGAGCAGCAGGTGGATGCAATTGTGGTTATCGGCG
>CAJMMH010000361.1 GCA_905214365.1 uncultured bacterium | reverse complement strand
CGACAAAAAATCCTCTCGCAAAGCCAGGCACAACGAGATTCCGAGAGCACATAAAAGAAAAAGGGATGAAAGGTACAGAATGGCGATTGAGAAAAACGGAATTGTAGTATTGGGCGCTGTGTTTGTGGATATTAAGGGATTTCCGGATGGTATTTATATTCCGGACGGAAGAAATGCAGGACACGTTGAGTATATTCATGGCGGTGTGAGTCGGAATGTAGCGGAGGATATTGCCAATCTGGAGCTTCGTCCGACATTTCTTGGCATTGTTGATGATTCCGCGATGGGAGAGGCGGTTATCCGAAAATTGGAACGGCATAAGGTAAATACAGAATATATGCAGACGATTCCGAACGGAATGGGAACATGGCTTGCTGTGTTTGATCATAACGGAGATCTGGACGGTTCGATTTCACAGCGTCCGAACCTGCTTCCGATTTTGGATATTCTGGAGGAAAAGGGCGATGAGATTATCGGAAACTGCGATTCCGTTATCCTGGAAGCAGATATTGATAAGGTGATTGTAAAAAAGGTAATTCAGCTCTGCAAAAAGTATCAGAAAAAGCTGTTCGGCGTTGTCAGCAACATGAGCATTGCGATGGAGCGCAGAGATTTTCTGCAGCAGTTTGACTGCTTTATCTGCAATCAGCTGGAGGCAGGACTTTTCTTCTCAGATGACTACAGCCAGAAAACACCGCAGGAGTTTGAAGACATTCTTGCTGAATGTCTGAAAACTGCGAAAATTCCGTCTATGGTTGTTACAATGGGCGGTGACGGCGCAGTTTATGCGGATATGCAGGGCAGAAAGGGATTCTGTCCGGCGATGAAGGTGGCAGTAAAGGATACAACCGGAGCAGGCGACGCATTCTGCGCGGGCGTATCCAGCGGCCTTACCTATGGAAAGACACTGAAGAAAGCAGTCGAAATCGGAACCCGACTTGCGGCTTCAGTCATTTCGTCTTCTGAAAATGTCTGCCCGCGGTTCCTGCCGGGAGAGTTCGGAATCTGCTGCTGATGCAGATCCGCAGTTTTCGGATGAGCAGGGGAATGAAGTGCTCCCTGGGAAATACCCGAACCGTCAAGTATGGCTGATGACTTCTGTGATTTGATTAATCATGGGGTTATCAGCCGTTTTGTTTCATAAAAAGAAAGAGGAGGAACTTGTCACATGCTGACATCATTGGCATTCATTTTTCTTGTCGGACTTGCCATGGCGGCGATCTGTCAGAAAATCAGGCTTCCGCGGATCATTGGAATGATGATTACCGGAATTGTATTAGGACCATATGTTCTGGACTGGTTAGATCCGTCTATTCTTGGCATTTCAGCTGAACTGCGGCAGATGGCATTAATTATCATTTTGATTAAGGCCGGACTGTCGCTGAATCTGGCGGACCTGAAAAAAGCGGGAAGACCGGCGATTCTGATGGCTTTTGTTCCGGCAAGCTTTGAAATCCTTGGTTATGTAGTGTTTGCCCCGGTATTTCTTGGTGTGACGAGAACAGAAGCGGCGGTAATGGGGGCGGTTCTTGCAGCGGTGTCTCCAGCAGTCGTTGTTCCGCGCATGGTACAGCTGATAGAGGAAAAATATGGAACGGAAAAGAGCATTCCGCAGATGATCCTGGCGGGCGCATCCTGCGATGATATTTTTGTCATCGTTTTGTTTACAACATTTGCGGGGATGGCGCAGGGCGGACATACGGATCTGCGCTCCTTTGCGAATATTCCGGTATCAATCGTTCTTGGAATTATGCTTGGAATCGCGGTCGGCTTACTGGTTGGCCTTTTATTTGAAACGGCATATCAGCGCGGGCAGTATATCCGGAACAGCACGAAGGTGGTGATTGTTCTGGGCGTATCCTTTTTGCTGATGGCAGCTGAAACAAGAGTCAAACCTTATGTATCCGTTTCCGGTCTGCTTGCAGTCATCAGCATGGCGTGTGTGCTGAAGGTCAGATGCAGCGCATTTGTTTCCTCACGGTTAGCGCAGAAGTTTGGAAAGCTGTGGATTGCGGCGGAACTGATTCTGTTTGTCCTTGTCGGCGCGGCGGTGGATATCCGTTATACGCTGGAAGCGGGACCGGCAGCAATCGGCATGATTCTGACCGCGCTCATATTCCGTGCGGTCGGTGTATGCCTCTGCCTGATCGGAACAAACCTGAATCGGAAGGAGCGTCTGTTCTGTGTCATCGCGTATCTGCCGAAAGCAACAGTACAGGCGGCGATTGGTTCCGTCCCGATGGCAATGGGCCTCACATGCGGACCGGTTGTGCTGTCAGTTGCAGTGACGGCAATTCTAATTACTGCTCCGCTCGGTGCGCTGGGAATGGACGCCAGCTATCGAAAGTTGTTGGAACGTGCAGATTGCTGGAATGAATGATTTTTCAAACACGCTCTAGCCTAAAAGATTCCATTGCAAAATTCGGCAGTTCCTGTTATGATGAGAACGAAAGAACGGGAGTTTGTTTGATGAAGAAGAAATTCGAAAGGATTATCTGGAGTGCGCGCGCAGAATATTCAGGGTCACGCAGCAAAAATTGAGAAAATGTGGGAATATAAAAGAAAGTACAGGAAGGAAGGACAGGAATGAGTAAACGGAAAGACAAAGGAAGAGATAAAATGGTTGACGAAGGATTACG
>CAJMMH010000360.1 GCA_905214365.1 uncultured bacterium | reverse complement strand
CGGAAAATCAGCCGCAAAGCCGGGTGCATAAGAGATTCCGAGAGTACATTCTAATGTTTATTTCTGATACTCGCCGCGGATATCCTCGGTCGGCGGATCCATCGGATAACTGCCCGTAAAGCAGCCGCAGCAGATCTCAAGTCCCTTGGACATTTCCTTCAGGTACTTCAGATCCAGATAGCCGAGCGTGTCCGCGCCGATGATCTGGCGGATCTGCTCTACCGTGCGGTTATGGGCAATCAGCTGATCTTCCGACGGAATGTCGGTTCCGAAGTAGCATGGATGCAAAAACGGCGGCGCGGAAATCCTTACATGCACTTCCTTCGCTCCCGCTTCGCGCAGCATCCCGACAATCCGGTCGCTGGTCGTTCCGCGTACAATAGAATCGTCGATCATAATGACGCGCTTTCCTGCAACTGCCTGCTTTAAAACATTAAGCTTAACTCGGACGCTGGACTCCCGGCTGCTCTGCTTCGGCTTGATGAAGGTACGGCCGACATAGCTGTTTTTCACAAAAGCCGTTCCATATGGAATGCCGGACTCCATCGCGTATCCCATTGCCGCTACGTTTCCTGACTCCGGAACGCCGACAACCAGATCCGCGTCTACCGGATGGCTCTTTGCGAGCGCGCGTCCGGCAATCAGACGGCTCTCATATACGCTGACGCCGTCGATGCAGGTATCCGGTCTTGCAAAGTAAATATACTCAAAAATACAGCGGGCCTGCTTCTCCTTCGGGATGCACATGGAATGGTCGGAACGGATTCCGTCCTTCGTGATGGTGACAATCTCTCCCGGCTCCACATCGCGGACAAACTCCGCGCCGATCGTATCAAGAGCACACGTCTCAGACGCCAAAATCCACGCGTTATCGCGGCGGCCGATACAGAGCGGACGGAACCCGTACGGATCTCTCGCTCCGATCAGCTTTCTCGGACTCATAATAACTAAGGAGTACGCGCCCTTGATCCGCTTCATTGCCTCCGCTACCGCAGTCTCCGCGGACGGCGTATGGACTCTTGCACGCGCAATCATGTATGCGATGATTTCCGAGTCAATGGTTGTCTGGAAAATCGCGCCGGTGCGGGCCAGCTCTTCCCGCAGCTGCGGTGTATTAATCAGGTTTCCATTATGAGCAAGCGCAAGGGTTCCCTTGATATAATTCAGAACCAGCGGCTGGGCATTTTCTCTCGTAGAGCTTCCCGCGGTCGAATAACGGGTATGGCCGACGCCGATGTTTCCTTTCATGGTTTCCAGATCTTCCGGCGTGAATACCTCGTTGCACAGTCCCATGCCCTTGTGGCTGAGAACCTTTCCCTTCGGACCATTGGTATCGCTGACCGCAATACCGCAGCTTTCCTGGCCGCGGTGCTGCAGGGCAAACAGTCCGTAGTACACGGAAGACGCAACATCTCCGCCATCCAGATCATAGATTCCGAAGACGCCGCACTCTTCCTTCAGCTTGTCGTCATTCTCATACTGCTGATGAACTCTTCCTTCGCTCATGGCTCCTCCCGCTTCCTTGTCTCCTTCTGATACGTATCTGCTGTCTGCCGTTCTCACAGTCCGATTCTCCGGCAAACCTCTGCGTACGCGCCTTCCGGATCCGCAAGGTCTCTGCGGAAACGGTCTTTATCAAGATGATCATGGGTCTTGGAATCCCACAGGCGGCAGGTATCCGGCGAAATTTCATCTGCCAGGATGATCTGTCCGTGGTAACGGCCGAACTCAACCTTGAAGTCGATCAGATCGATGCCGATGCCTGCAAAGAACTCCTTCAGGACTTCATTGATCTTGAACGCGTACTTTGTGATGGTCTCAATCTCTTCTCTGGTTGCAGCTCCGATTGCAATTGCATAGTAGTCGTTGATGAACGGATCGCCTAACTCATCGTTCTTGTAGGAGAACTCGATGGTCGGACACTGAAGCTTTGTTCCTTCCGGAATCGCAAGCTTCTTGGAAAAGCTTCCTGCAGCCACATTGCGGATGATTACCTCAAGCGGAACGATCTGAACTTTTTTTACTTCAGTCTCTCTGTCGCTGAGTTCCTTAACAAAATGAGTCGGAACTCCTTCCTTTTCAAGGATCTGGAAGATATAGTTGGTCATACGGTTGTTTACAGAGCCTTTTCCTGCAATGGTTCCTCTTTTGAGACCGTTGAGTGCAGTTGCATCATCCTTGTAGTCAACGATCAGAATATCTTCATCCGTTGTCTTAAACACCTTTTTTGCTTTTCCCTCATAAAGCTGCTCTAACTTTTCCATTCTTATCCTTTCCTTTCCGAGAATACATATTTGTGCCGGATCCTGTCCGAAACGTCTTTGGTTTCCCGGCTGTCTGCCGCCCGCGCACCGCGCATTTCCTTTTTTGCGCTGTCTGATACAGTCCGACTGCCGGCCAAATCCAGTTTGATTATATATGAGGTATATGGGAAAATCAAGAAAAAAACTGCACAATGTATTATTTTTTGTTGGACGCGCTTACGCGGAAAACTCTGCGGATGCCCGGATGATCCGCAATTTTTGACAATCCGTCGTCGCAATAATACTCGTATGATGCTTCTGTGCGTACAAATCCCCAAAGCTTTACATGTTCAAAATCCAGATCCTGCACGGTCTGCGCGGGCGCGGTCACTGGAACCAGATGATC
>CAJMMH010000359.1 GCA_905214365.1 uncultured bacterium | reverse complement strand
AACACATCTGACAAAAAATCTTCTCGTAAAATCAAGCACAAAAAGATTCCGAGAGCACATTGATCAGAAAGGAGGTCAGGGAGCAATTTCCCTGAGGGCAGAATGGATAAAGGACAAAAGCAGATCAGCCTGAATGAGGGATGGAAATTTCATCTGGGAGATATCCCGGAAGCGTGGTATCGCGGTTATGATGACAGCGCGTGGGAGGATGTATTCCTTCCCCACGACTGGTCGGTGCATCTGCCGTTTGAAAAGGAGTATTCAAGCGGAACCGGTTACCTGGCCGGAGGAATCGGCTGGTACCGGGTGCGTTTCCGCCTCCCGGAGGAGGCGCGCGGCAAATGCGTAAGGGTTGTATTTGACGGGATTTACAAAAACAGCCGGATCTGGTGTAACAGCTATCATCTGGGCAAGCGTCCATACGGCTATACAGAAATCAGCTATGATCTGACCGGCCTGGTTCATTTTGGCGGGCAGGACAATGAAATCAGCGTCCGCGTCTGCCATACCGACCTGGCAGATTCCCGCTGGTTTACCGGAAGCGGCATTACCAGAGAAGCAAGAATCTTGATTGAAGAGCCGGTTCACTGTGCGCTTCATGGAACCGTGATGGAAACAATTGATGTCGATGAGGATGAGGGCGTTGCGGATATCCGGCTTCGCAGCGAACTTGTCAATCAGAGCGGCAAGGAAAAGAAGGTATGGGTGCGCTGGCGGCTGGATGAAGCAAACGGGAAAAACGCAGTGTGCGTATTCCGGAGCGAACCGGTTATACTTCCGGCGCAGAAGCCGGAGGATGAAGAGCCGGTGACAGTAACCGTCACCGAAGTTGCCGGCGTAAACGCTCCGAAGCTCTGGTCCGACAAAACGCCGGTGCTGTACACGCTGACAACTGAGCTTTCGGAGAACTGGATGGACTGGTACGCGGTGGAAACGGACCGGGTCGGAATCCGCACCTTCCGGTTTGATGCGAACCGGGGTTTTTTCCTGAATGGAAAGCCGATGAAACTCAAGGGCGTTTGCGTACACCACGACGGCGGCTGCCTCGGTGCCGCTATGTACCGGGAAGTCTGGGAACGGCGGCTGTTAAAGCTGAAGGCAGCCGGCTGCAATGCCATCCGCACCAGCCACAATCCGCACATGCCGGCATTGTACGATCTGTGCGATGAGCTTGGCATGCTGATGATGGACGAGGCATTTGATGAGTGGGAAAATCCGAAAAACAAATGGTCAACCGGTCATAATGTGTATCCGCCGAAGCATGAGGGCTACGCGGAAGACTTTCCGCAGTGGCACAAGGCTGACCTGACAGACATGATCCGCCGCGACCGCAGCCATCCGTCTATCGTGCTCTGGAGCATCGGCAACGAGATCGATTATCCGAACGACCCGTACTGCCATCCGTCCTTCGGCGCGATGACCGGAAACAACGACGCCAACAAACCGGCGGCAGAGCGCCAGTACAGCGCTGATCGTCCGGACGCGTCCAGGCTTGCGGTATGGGCAAACCGTCTGGCCGCAATTGTAAAGAGCGTTGATACCACCCGTCCGGTTACACTGGCTGCTGCCTTTCCAGAGCTGTCTTCAACACTTGGCTTCTTTGAACCGCTGGACGTAGTCGGTTACAACTACAAGGAGCAGTTCTACGAGCAGGATCATGGCCGTTTCCCGGACAAGCCGTTCCTCGGCAGTGAAAACAGCCACAGCTATGAGGCGTGGAAGGCGGTAACTGATCACGATTACATCAGCGGTCAGTTCCTCTGGACCGGTATTGACTACCTCGGCGAAGCAAAGGGCTGGCCGGTACGCGGTTCCAGCGCCGGAATCCTCGACCTGGCGGGCAACGAAAAGCCGGGATACTGGAGACGGAAAGCATTCTGGAGCGAGGAGACAGGAATATACCTGCTGACGGCAAAAGCGCCGGAATCCGCTCCGGGCGAATGGCTGGATTACCGCGACAGCTGGGAGTATCAGCCGGGCGACCTGGTAGTTGTGCGCTGCTTTGCCAGCCATCCGGAAATGCAGAAAACAAAGGAATGGCAGTGTCAGCTGTATCTGAACGGCATCCAGCAGGGCGCGGGAACACATCGACCGGAATACGGCTGCATCGAGTGGGTACTGACCTATCAGCCGGGAACGCTGGAAGTAAAAATGAAACCAGAAGAAGAATCATCCGAGCCAGACTGCAGCTGTATACTCCGGACGCCGGGAGCGGTACAGAGCATCCGCGCAGAGATCTGGAAACGGGAAGAGGAAACAGGCAAATCCGGCGGGGCAGAAGCGCAGGAAACCGGAACATGGTTAGAGAACGCGGTGCTGCAGGCAGAAATCAGCCTGCGGGACAAAGACGGCCTGTTAGTGACTGGCGATGACCGGGAAATCCGCGTCAGCGTGGAGGGCGGCACACTGCTTGGTCTGGAAAACGGCTGCCTGTCCGATCTAACCTGCTATGCGTCCTCAAGTCGGAAAACATATGGCGGACGGCTGATCGCCTACATCAGACCAGAGCGCGGCAAAGTGGAACCGCACGTCCGTATCAGCGTCAGCTGTGAGACGCTGGGAGAAAAGCGGGTATTGGAAGCCTGAAAGGTGAATAACGAATCCCAGATTGATAATAAAAAACAGGAGCAGCCTGCAAATCATTTTGCAGGCT
>CAJMMH010000358.1 GCA_905214365.1 uncultured bacterium | reverse complement strand
TAAACGCCGTCATCCCGATGTCCGCCGAAGGAATAACACTCTCAGGTACCTGATCGCAGGGAGAAACAGCAGATGGATCGTATCTCTGGAGACATCCGCAAATGCGGAGGCCGAAGGTGCAAATGCGCGGGCGCGCAGGAATCTCTCAGGCAAAAGGACAGAGAAGAAAAGACAGAAAGAAATGCTTACGTTCTTTTTTTCATATCCAGTGTTTCCGGAGCGCGTATCCGTTGTCCGGCAGGAAAAGCCTGCCGCATCGGAGCGCGCTTTTGTATTGCCCGGAACTGAGTAGTCCAGAGAGAAGCATGCTGCAAAAATCGAGGGGAGAATGGGAACATGTGGAGTACAGTTCAAAGTGTTTTGGAGCAGATCGACGATTTTGTTTGGGGCGTCCCGCTGATGGTGCTGATTCTGTCCGGGGGTCTGCTTTTGACGGTAAGGCTTGGTCTTCTGCAGGTAAGAAAGCTTGGTCTTGCGTTAAAGTGGATGATTCAGAATGAAGAAGAAGCCGAAGGTGAGATCAGCAGCTTCGCGGCGTTGTGTACCGCGCTCAGCGCGACCATCGGAACCGGAAACATCGTCGGCGTGGCAACAGCAGTCTGTGCCGGAGGGCCTGGCGCGCTGTTCTGGATGATCGTTGCCGCGTTCTTCGGAATGGCAACCAAGTACGCGGAGGGCCTGCTTGCCGTAAAGCATCGTGTCATCGATCAGAGCGGACACAGCCTCGGCGGTCCGTTTTATTACATCGAGAGGGGCATGGGGGCAAACTGGAAGTGGCTGGCAAAGATGTTCGCGTTTTTCGGCGCGTGTGTCGGCCTGTTCGGAATCGGAACCTTCAGCCAGGTAAACGGCATCTCCAGCGCTGTGATGGGATTTTTTGATCCGCAGCAAAGCTTCTGCGTCACCATTCCGGGAATTGGCACCTATTCCTGGACCATCGTACTTTCTTCCCTGATTCTGACTGTATGCGTCGCGGCAGTTCTGATCGGCGGCGTAAAGCGGATTGCCACCGTCAGCCAGATCGTCGTTCCGTTCATGGCGATCATCTACTTTGTATTTGCGGCGGCGCTTGTACTCTGCAACATCACAAAGGTTCCGCAGGCCATCGCTATTATCGTGCAGGGCGCGTTCAATCCGCGCGCGGTTGCCGGGGGCGCGGCCGGAAGTATGCTAGTGGCCATGCAGAACGGTGTTGCAAGAGGAATCTTCTCCAACGAGGCCGGACTTGGAAGCGCGCCGATTGCGGGTGCCGCAGCGCAGACCAGAGAGCCGGTGCGCCAAGGCCTTGTCAGCATGACCGGAACCTTTATTGATACCATCGTGATCTGTACCTTAACCGGTCTGTCCGTTATTCTCACTGGTGCATGGCAGGTCGAAGGACTTGAAGGCGTGCAGGTAACCACCTATGCGTTCCAGACCGGACTCCCGATTCCGGAAGTCGTATCCGCGGCTGTGCTGATGGTTTGCCTGGTATTCTTCGCGTTCACAACCATCCTCGGATGGGACTATTACGGAGAGCGCTGCCTGGAGTACCTCACCGGAAAGCATGAAAAGAAAATCAAAGCGTACCGCTGGCTGTACATCTTCGCCGTTATGATCGGCCCGTACATGACCGTCAAGGCAGTCTGGACCATCGCCGACATCTTCAACGGACTGATGGCGCTTCCCAACATGATCGCTCTGTTTGCACTGAGCGGCGTTGTCGTGAAAGAAACCAGAAAATTCTTCAAAAAATAATTGCATGGAAATAAAGCAAAGGTGCAGACTGCGATGGTCTGCGCCTTTGCTATTTGGCTTGAACAGCTTAAATGTCCAACTTGGATTGCCTGACTTGGATCGCTTAGCTATCAGGCTTGGATTATCAGAATGGAAGAATTGCGTCGGAAGCCTCAGCCAGACAGTCCGCTGCAATCGCTGTGCGGGCAAGCCCGATCAGCGCACCGGTCAGATCATCCTGCGCCTTCGCGGTAACGACCGACTTACCGCAGACGTCTGCCCGCGTACATCCGCCGCATCCCGCCGTCTGCTCACACTGAAAACAAAACATATCCTGATTCATAGGAAACTCTCCTGAAATTGATTGGTGTTAGCAAAGTATAATCGAAAGAAAGAGAAAAGTCTGTTGAAAAATCAACGAAGGAAGGAATTAAAAAAAAGTTTGGATAGGCGATGCTGGAGAGGGGAGAACGAAAAAAGAATAAAAGAGATAAAAAAGCCATTGTCGGAAGCTGAAAGAAGGGGTCTCAGCTTCCGGCAATGGCCTAAAATAATGAGAAAAGAGAATTGGGATTAAAGATCCCTTACATAAATCCAGTCGCCGACCCATTGATTGAGGGATTCATTGTATTGACGCTTATAAAGTTTTCCATTTTCTTTTTTGTAATACCATTTGAGAGAATCTGCACAAGGATTTACTTCTACAATATGAGAGGATATAGTAGAAGTAGTATTTATTTGAAAATTGTAAGTGGCTGCATAAGCAGTAGAATTTAATAAAAAGCAAGAGACAACTGATAAAATAATAGATTTAAAAAAATGTTTCATTGCGTATTCTCCTTATTTGTCAGAATTGGTAATGATGAATCATAACCTTTAAGTGAATCAACAGTTTCAATATATTCACCATATAAATAAAGGTCATACCTGCCATCATCACGGT
>CAJMMH010000357.1 GCA_905214365.1 uncultured bacterium | reverse complement strand
GATCCTTCTTTGCGATGCTGTCACGCTTATCATACAGTTTTTTACCTTTTGCCAGCGCAATCTCCAGCTTCACCAGGCTTCCCTTAAAGTAAATCTGAAGCGGCACAATGGTATATCCCTTCTGATCACGTTTTCCGATCAGCTTGTTGATCTCATAACGGTGCATCAGAAGTTTGCGCGGCCGCATCGGATCCTTATTGAAAATATTTCCTTTTTCATACGGACTGATATGCATATTGTAAATAATGACTTCTCCTTTGTCAACCTGAACAAAGGATTCTTTCAGGCTGCATTTTCCCATCCGCAGGGACTTTACCTCGGTTCCCGCAAGCGCAATGCCAACCTCATACGTATCCTCGATAAAGTAATCGTGGTACGCCTTTTTATTATTTGCGATCAGCTTTCTGCTTTCCTTTCCCATGTCTTCCTCTTTCTGCCAATTTTCTTTGTCTGCTTGAAAATTCTTCTGGAACTTCTTCTTCCATCTCCATCCCGAAATCCGGCTCAACCAGAAACTCAACACTTTTTAATTCCAGATCCACATCGTTGACAATGACGCGTACATGCTGGCCGAGACGCCAGGTCTTTCCGGTCATCTCTCCGACCAGCTCATAGCTGCCCTCCCGGTATACATAGTAATCGCCGCTCAGGTTACTGATATGAACCATTCCTTCCACGGTATTCGGCAGCTCCGCATAAAACCCGTATGCAGTAACACCGGAAATCACGCCGTCATATATTTCACCAAGATGCCTGCGCATATACTGCGCTTTCTTCAGCTTCTCAACCTCCCGCTCCGCTTCCTGTGCACGCCGCTCTGTTTTACTTGACGTTTCGCAGACCTCCGGAAGCAGGCAGCGATAGTGGTCAATCCGCGCCTGGGACATGGATCCCGCCAGGTTTTCATGGATAATCCGGTGAATCTGGAGATCCGGATACCGACGGATCGGAGAAGTAAAGTGACAGTAGAAGCGGGCAGACAATCCGAAATGTCCTTCGTTATCCGGAGAATACCGCGCCTGCCGCATTGACCGGAGCAAAATCCGACTGATCAGAGGCTCTGCCTCATTCCCTTCCAGCTTTTCCAACAGCTTCTGCAGCTCCTTCGGATGGATTTCTCCGTTCGCACCGTGAAGTGAATATCCGAAATTATTGATGAACGTACAAAAGCTTCTCATACGGTCCGGATCCGGCTTCTCATGGATCCGGTACACAAACGGCAGGTCCAGCCAGAAGTACTCCTCCGCGATCGTCTCATTGGCCAACAGCATAAAATCCTCGATCAAATCCGTTGCCAGATTCCGCTCATACGGTTTGATTTCTGTCGGCCGTCCCTTCGCGTCCAGTGTAATCTTCGCTTCCGGAAAATCAAAGTTCAGCGCGCCTCTGGAAAACCGGTGCCCGCGCAGAATAGATGACAGCTCCTTCATCTGCTCAAAACAGCCGAGAACATCCGCATACCGCTCCTGATCCTCTGCCTTTGGCTCGGTCAGCAGCGAGGCAACCATAGTATACGTCATGCGGTGCCGGACACGGATTACCGTTTCCGCAATCTGATGCGATACAACTGTTCCTTTTTCGTCAACATCCATCAGACAGCTTAATGCAAGCCGGTCGCAGCCCTCATTCAGCGAACAGATCCCGTTGGAAAGCTGCACCGGAAGCATTGGAATCACACGATCAATCAGGTACACGCTGGTCCCCCGTTTTCTGGCTTCCAGATCGAGCGGTGACCCCTCCGTCACATAATGAGAAACATCCGCAATATGCACGCCTAAGTGGTACAGTCCATCTGAATAGGAAATTGTAATCGCGTCATCCAGATCCTTTGCGTCCTCTCCGTCAATCGTTACCGCCGGAAGACTGCGCAGATCCATACGTCCCGCCGCATCTTCCTCCGAAATACACTGCGGAATTGATTTTAACTGCATCTGAACGTCCTCCGGGAACTCCGTCGGAATCTCATAAGCCCGCACGATGGCCAGAATATCAGTCCCCGGTTCATTTTTCCGTCCAAGGATCTCCGTAATGACTCCTTCCGGATTTTTATGCTCAGAACCATAATTCGTCAGGCGCACGACGACCTTATCTCCAAGTCCGGCATTTTTACTGTTAGTCGGCTCAATAAAAATATCCTGCTGAATGCGCTTATTGTCCGGAATCACAAAGCCGAAGCTCTTGTTCTTCTGGTACGTTCCGACAACCTCCGTGACGCCATGCTTCAGAACACGGAGAATCCGCCCTTCTTCCCGTCTGGATCCCTGCGCCCCTCCGGTCACTGCCACAAGCACCGTATCCCCGTGCATTGCGCCTCCGGTCTGATCCGGCGGAATAAAAATATCCTTTTCCCGTCCCTCAATCTGAACAAAGCCGAATCCCCTCGGACTGGCGGCAAACGTACCAGCCAGGGAAAACAGTTCCGGTTTGCCATATTTTCCATGGCTAGAAACCGCAATTTTGCCTTCCTCTATCAGCTCGTCCAACGCGGCTTGAAGCTCATTTCTGCGCTCTTTCGATACCTGAAGCAACGCGCAAAGCTCCTTAAACTTCATCGGCCGGTACATCTTATCATGCATCAGCTCGACCAGCATGCGCTTCTGCTCTTCTGTTACCTCTATCATCATAAAATTCAAATATCCTGTATTTTCACTTCCGCTTTCAAGCCAA
>CAJMMH010000356.1 GCA_905214365.1 uncultured bacterium | reverse complement strand
TGCTGCCGAGGTGGAAGTGGACACCGAGACCGGCGAGGTGAAGGTGCTGGAGTTTTTAAAAAAGCGGCTGCCAGACATGGTGGATGGGATGCCGGACGGCTGTGCCTGGATTGACAGCCAGGGAATATTCCGCCAGACAAAGCCGCAGAAGCCGGTTTTGATGGATGAGATTCCGTTTATTTATCAGGACACGGACGGGACAAGCCGGATGGAACAATTTCAAAATCGGATTCTTTATTATGAGACAAGCCGCGGCTGCCCGTTTTCCTGCAGCTATTGTCTGTCCTCCATTGATAAGAAGCTGCGGTTCCGTTCCATGGACTTGGTAAAGCAGGAGCTTTCGTTTTTCCTGGAAAACCGCGTGCGGCAGGTGAAGTTTGTAGACCGCACATTTAACTGCAAAAAGTCACATGCAATTGAGATTTGGCGTTTTCTGCGTGACCATGACAATGGTGTGACGAATTTCCATTTTGAGATTGCGGCGGATCTTCTGGATGAGGAGGAAATCGGGCTGTTGGGAACCATGCGTCCGGGGCTGGTCCAGCTGGAGATTGGCGTGCAGACGGCAAATCCGGATACCATTGCTGCTATTAACCGGAAAATGAACCTGGAGCGTGTCGCGCGGGTAACAGAAGAAATCCGGAAGGTACACAACATTCATCAGCATTTGGACCTGATTGCCGGACTGCCGATGGAAAATTATGAAAGCTTTGGACGCTCGTTTGATGTTGTGTATCGGATGAAGCCGAGCCAGCTGCAGCTTGGTTTTCTGAAGGTTCTGAAGGGATCGCCGATGCAGCGGCAGGCAGAACAGTACAGAATTTTATTTCAGGCGGAACCACCGTATGAGGTGCTGCAGACACCATGGCTTTCCTATGAAGAAGTGATTCGGCTGAAGGGCGTGGAAGAAATGGTTGAGCTGTATTACAACAGCGGGCAGTTTACCGGGACAGTTCAGGTGCTGCTGCAGTCATTTGAGCGGCCGTTTGAATTGTTTGAGGCATTGGCGGACAGTTACCGCAGACGCGGCATGCAGGAGAAAAAGTACAGCCGGGAGGCGCAGTATCAGTTCCTGCTGAAGTTCGGCGCGGAACAGGGGTGGACAGAAGAACGCATGCTGGTACTCCGGCAGGCAATGACACTGGATTATTACCGGCGTGAGTACGCAAAAAAGCGGCCGGCTTTTGCGCTGAGCATGGATCCGTATAAGGAAGAGCTGCGGGCGGCATGCAGAAACGAGTTCCCGGACCGTTCCTATAAGGAAATCCTTCAGGACTATCATCCGGAGGTATTTGTGCCTCCGTTTACAGGGAAACAGGAAATCTGGTTGTTTGATTATAAACACAGAGATCCGCTGGATCAGAATGCATCAGTGATAAAAATAGAATGCAGAAAAGAATTTCAGAACAATGAGTAAATTGCCGTTAAGCGGGAGGATTGCGGTACGGACTGCAGAAAGCCTTTATGTGCTCGTATTGGCAGAATGCCGGATCGGATCTGATAAACTCTGTGGAAATTGGTAAGAAATAGCACTTGACAGATAGATGATTACATGTTATAGTTCATATAGAACAGGAGGGATAAAAGGAAGCTGGGAAACCGGCTGGCAACTGTTTGTCTGAAAAGGAAGTGAGACCTGTGAAAAGAGATTATTATGAAGTGCTGGGAGTCAGCAGAAGTGCCGATGCCGCAGCCATTAAGAAAGCATATAGAAAACTGGCCAAGAAGTATCATCCGGACAGCAATGAAGGAAATGCTGCGGCGGCGGAGCATTTTAAGGAAGTCAATGAGGCATACGATATTCTTGGCGATGAAAAGAAGCGAAAGCTGTATGATCAGTATGGTCATGCGGCCTTTGAGGAAGGTGCTGCGTCCGGTTCCGGCGCAGGAGCGGGAAACGGATTCAGCGGATTCAGCGGCTTCGGCGGACAGAATGGTTCGTTCCATGGCTTCGGCGGGTCCCGCGGAGGTCAGAGCGGATACCAGGAGTACCATTTTGCAGGTGGAGAGGATATGGACGATATTCTGAAAAACCTGTTTGGCGGAGGCTTTGGCAGCAGTCAGAGATCCGGAGGTACTGGAAGAACTGGTCAGGGCAGTTTCCATCAGAGCGGCTCGTATAACGGTTTCGGCGGCTTTGGCGGTTTTGGAACAGACGGCGGCTTTGGCAGCCAGGGCTGCTATGAAAGCGCGGGAGATTTCGGCGGCCGGGGCGGTTTTAACAGCCAGACCGGAGGCTTTGGACAGACACAGGATCTTGACGTCCATGCAGATGTGGAGATCAGCTTTGATGACGCGGCATTCGGCGGCAAAAAGCGGATCCGACTGCAGGGCAGTGACGGCAGGCTGCAGTCGCTGGAGATCAATATTCCGGCAGGCATTGATACCGGAAAGACGATTCGTCTGAGAGGGCGCGGAAACAAGAGCGCATCCGGACAGACCGGCGATCTGCTGCTGAAGGTAACCGTGAAAGACAAACCGGGCTTCCGCAGGGAAGGTCAGGATATCTATACAACTGTTTCAATTCCATTTACAACCGCGGTATTCGGCGGTGAGGCAAGGATTCCGACCATCTACGGGGATGTGATCTGCAAGATTAAGGAAGGAACACAGTCCGGCAGTAAGCTCCGTCTGAAGGGCAAGGGAATTGCGGCAATGAACAATCCTTCTGTTC
>CAJMMH010000355.1 GCA_905214365.1 uncultured bacterium | reverse complement strand
ATCGAATGATTCTATAGCCTTGCAAGAGGTTGTTGTGAAGCTGGCAAGCATCGAGCGTCTGCTGGAAGCATAAAAAAGAAAGCTTGTCGGAAGGACAGCAGCTTTCGCGTGGAATCAGCAAAACAGAAGAAATGAAAAAGCCTTTGGTTCAGGCGGCGGAATACCGGTTACTGGTATTCTGCGTGCCGGAAACAAAGGCTTTTGTTTTCTTAGATTCTGCGCATCTTGCAGAAAGTATTTTTTACACGTGTTTTGTGCCGGATGGAAGAAGCGCCGCGAGGGCGGAAAGCTTCGGACAGGAACGGATTCCATCGGAAAGAAGTCTGGCAAACGAGACAGCGCCTTCGTACTGCAGGTGCGCATTGTCTTCCTTCCCTTCGCAATACGGACCGCCCGGATATTCTCCCTTTTTCAGACACATGAAGATCGAACGCGTCTGCTCCGGTCCGAGCTTCTCACAGTATGCGCGTGTCAGTTCGCCGAGATCAATGCAGGCGACATTGTTGGAGGCGGCATAGTCAAGCATTGCCTGCCGGTATTCCGGAAAACTGACCGGAAGTGAGCCGTCCGGCAGAAAGGTGCGCATAGCAATCGCGGTGATCAGAACCGGTGTGGCTTTGGCGGATTTTGCCCGGCTGACATACCGGTCAATCCAGTGCGGATATTCGCTGACCGGGATATAGCGTTCCGGTTTGTTCACATTGGCATCGTTATGCGCAAACTGAAAAAACAGGTAATCGCCGGGTTTCAGGCAGGCAGAAAGATCATCGAATCGTCCTTCCTCCCAGAATGTTTTCGCGCTGCGTCCGGCATAGGCACGGTTGTCAACGGCGATTGCATCAGTTTCATAACGTCTGACATGCGGAAATTTGGTCGTATCCGGGTGAAATTCACGGATACTGTCTGCCGGAGCACCGTCAGGCAGAAATTCACGGATCAGTACCTGCCCCCATCCAGTCTGCGGATAATGGTCCGGGGCATAGGACTGCGCGGTTGAATCAGAAGCGATATAAATTGTAGGTATCATAGGCCCTCCTGGTTAAACGTACTCCTGGAAACTTTTAGACACCGGTTTTTGCAGCTGAATAGAAGATTCCGGCAGTACATAAATATAAAAATCAATAAAGCAGACAGACTGCTTCAATGTTGTCATTATAGCATGGAGGCGTGTCATGGTCAAAGGATTTTGAAAAATCAGTACAGGCTGCCTGTGAAACGCGGCAGCCTCATTTCGGTCTACGTGAGCGGCAATCTTCTGTATGGAGATCCACAGCGGAAATGATATCGCAGGGGACAGATCAGAATCAGAAGATTGTAAAATGAGCGAAAGAAGAGAATATCGGATCAGAAAAAGGAATAAAGGGTTATTTCTGCATAATATTCGCATTAAATCGATTAGTTATACATCTTGAAAAAAGAAAAAGAGTATCATATAATGATAACAAAGGAAAGGTAGTGATACCTTTGCGCAGAGTCGGCGGCTCGGATGGCAAAAATTGAAAACCAGAAAGAAAACGGAGAGTTTGTCCGATAGAAAGAAAGCAGATCTGTGCAGGACGAAACAGGGGGATGAAGATGATTACACTAGAAAAAATCCGGAATAAAGGCGTGAAAAATGCAGAGTTGATTTACAGCAACCCGCTTTCATGCGAAGAGGATGTCCGTGACTTTGTTATGGAAGGATCGGCAGTTGTCTCATTTCCGGAAGGACATCTTCGTCTGGAAAATGCAATAGATCCGTCTAACGGGCAAAAAGCAAATTATGTATTCTGGTGCCCGAAAACCATGCCTTCCGATGTGGCAATTGAGTGGGATTTCAAGCCATTAAGAGAACCGGGACTGTGTATGCTGTTCTTCAGCGCGGCAGGCAGAACCGGAGAGGATCTGTTTGCACCGTCGCTTCAGCCAAGGACGGGAGAGTACCCGTTGTACCATCATGGAGATATTAATGCGTTCCATGTCTCCTATTTCCGGCGCAAGGAGCCGGATGAACGCGCGTTTCATACCTGCAATCTGAGAAAGAGCTATGGCTTTCATCTCGTTGCGCAGGGAGCAGATCCGATTCCGGATGCAGCAGATGCTTCCGGATTTTACCATATGACACTGATCAAGTTCGAGGATACGGTACGGTTTTTTGTCAATGATCTTGAGGTATTTCAGTTTGTGGACGATGGGACAACCTATGGCCCGCAGCTGCTTGGCGGAAAGGTCGGGTTCCGTCAGCTGGCGCCGATGCTGGCTGAGTATGCGGATTTGAAGGTATGGTCGCTGGTCAGTGACAAGGACGCTGCAGTGAAGGAGCTGTGCGGACAGATTTCCGCATTGATCCGCGGACGCCATGGGAACATTACGCTGGAAGAGTGCGCGCAGAAACTGAATTATCATCCGAGCTACATCTGGAAGGTGCTGAAGAAGCAGAATACGACCTTTACCGCGTTAGCAAACAAAGAGAAGATCAGTCTGGCAAAGGAGTATCTGGATCAGAGCGAGTATACGATTAATGAGATTTCCGAGCGTCTCCACTATTCCAATCCGCAGAATTTTATCCGTTTCTTTAACAAGTATATCGGGATGACGCCCGGCGAGTACCGCAGACGGGTGTGACCCATAGTTCTGTATAATCATTACAAAGAAAGAAAAAGACATAGCAGTTATGCTGAGAAGGCAGCCTGGACGTTTGTGTAAATGGCACAGCGGT
>CAJMMH010000354.1 GCA_905214365.1 uncultured bacterium | reverse complement strand
ATCGTCCGCATAGAGGGACTCCAGTTCCCAGGTATCCTCCTTTGCGATCTGGCTTCTTTCCTTTAATTCGCTCATCGTTTCTTTCCTCCCATTTTCCGGTGCGCACACCAGAGCATTTCTTTCCCGCTTCCTTACTTTGCGCGGCCCGCCGCTTTGGATGATGCAGACGTTTCGGAAGACGCTGTCGTATGTCCGGCTGTCTCCTTTGATTCCGCTGTACTCCCTGACTCTGAACTGCCTGCGGCGGCTGACCTTGTATGTTCAGAAGAAGGCTCTGCCGTTGTTCCTTCTGTGCTTTCCGCTGCAGTACTCTCTTCCTGTGCTGTCTCCTCCGGAGATTCTGTTTCTGCAGCTTCCGTTTCCGGCGCTTTTGTCGGCTTCTGCGGCTCATCCGTCGTCAGGTATGCCGACGCGATATAGCAAATCTTATTATCAAAAATAACCTTGCTCCAGGATGAATTCCAGGCTGTCCTGGTAATGGACTGTCCTTCTGCAAGCACACCGACAATCTCTGATTGGGAAGTTGCCGCCTCGCGGATATTGACATCACCGACCGCGTAAACAACCTCGCTGCGCTTCTGATAAACATAGCCGTCTGCATCCTGGGACGAGCTGACCACAGCTCCCTGTGCCTGATCTGTCACCTGTGCCTGATCCGACCCGCCGCAGCCTGCCAGAAGTGCTGCCGTCAGAACAGCTGCCGCCGCATACTTCATTTTTCTCATGAACTCCCCCATTTTCCGCGCAAAAACCGGTCGATCTGCCGACTGATCGGAAACTGTGCAACATATACAAACTCTTTTATTTATTTTACCGGAAAATGCCCGAAGAAGCAAGGAGGATTTTCTTACTATTCCCTTACACTTCCGACGCAGAGAAGCCGGTCACAGCGAACCGCAATCAGAACTTCCGGAAAAGTCACCGTCCTCCAGCCAGTGCCGAAGCTCATCCAGACTCCCTGCCTTTCGTTCAATCAAACGCATTAGTTCTTCGTCCGGTTCACTCTGATCCGGAACCATAACGACACGGCAGCCGGCAGCTGCAGCCGACTTCACACCATTCGGCGAATCCTCAACCGCCAGACACTCCTTCGGGGATCTCTGCGCCTGTTCACAGGCATACCGGTAAATATCCGGCGCAGGCTTTCCGCGCTCAACCATCCCGGCACAGATAATCCGGTCAAAGCGATCCGCAATCTGAAGACGCCCCAGATAATCGGTTGTCCGTTCCAAATCGGTCGCAGTCACAATCACAGCACGCATCCCCTTTTTGCGGATCGTATCAAGCAACGGCACCACACCCGGCTTCAGCCGAAGTCCCTCTGTCTCCAGCAGATGATTCATCAGCTCTTTGCGTCTGCTCCGGATCGCCTGGTAATTCGCATCCGGTCCAAGATTTCTCTGAAACCACTCCGGCGCGTACGGCCGTCCGAGACTCCGCAGCTCCAGAGCGCGTTTCGGCGTCATTTTATATCCTGCTTCCTGAATTGCCTGCACCCAGCAGCGGTTGTAATATCCTTCTGTGTCAATCAGCGTTCCATCCATATCAAATAATATTGTGTCAAACATCGGTCATTCCCTTCTATGCAGCGCAGACCGCGCACAATAACTCTGCGGCTGCCGATATCGTTTTCTATAGTAAGGCTATGTAAGGCGGACCGCAGCTTTCACGATCCGCTATAGAAACTGAGATTCTAAAGGTTTATTGTAATCCGCCGCTCTTTGTTTGTCAACTAACTCAGATACGTGCGCATGGTCTTTAAGGCGTTTTTCTCCAGACGGCTCACCTGCGCCTGTGAAATATGGATTTCCTCTGCAATCTCCATCTGTGTTTTTCCCTCATAAAACCGCAGACGGATAATATGCTGTTCCCGACTGCTCAGCCGTTTCAGCGCTTCTCCGAGTGAAATATCCTGCACCCAGTTTTCTTCCCGGTTTTTCCGGTCGCTGATCTGGTCCATCACATACAGCGTGTCTCCCCCGTCGCTGTAAATCGGTTCATACAAGCTGACTGGACTCTGGATTGCATCCAACGCCTGAATAATATCCTCTCTTGCGATTCCGATTTCCTGTGAAATTTCACCGATCGTCGGATCGCGGTTCAGCTTCCTGGTCAGCTGCTCTCTCGCAGATACCGCTTTATATGCGATATCCCGCAGGGAACGGGACACACGAATCGCGTTGTTATCGCGCAGAAACCGCCTTACTTCGCCAATAATCATTGGAACCGCATACGTTGAAAATTTTACCATATGACCGGTATCGAAATGATCAATTGCCTTGATCAGTCCGATACATCCGATCTGAAACAGGTCATCCACATTTTCCCCGCTGGAAGAAAAACGTTGAATCACGCTCAGAACAAGCCGCAGATTTCCCTTGATATACCGCTCTCTGGCTTCCGTATCCCCCCTCTGAATCTGTTCAAAAAGGCTTTCCTTTTCCTCACTCGTCAGCAGCGGCAGCTTCGCCGTGTTGACACCGCAGATTTCTACCTTATAGCCTGCCATCATCTGATACCTCCGGATAGAAATGAATGTCATTCATATGTTAATCATTCTCTGTTTCCGGACGGTTTATACCTGGAAAGGCAGGCTGGATTTGCCCGAACCCTTCTTTTTTGCCTTTTTTCGGTTTTACGCTTGCTTTTTTCTAAAAAAAGAATATACTGGATGTTGTGTAGCAGCAATGCCGCGAAATACAGGACA
>CAJMMH010000353.1 GCA_905214365.1 uncultured bacterium | reverse complement strand
GGGGCTTCTGAACTTTTCGCGGAGGAGGAAGAAGATGAATATTCTGGATATTATCGGACCGGTGATGGTCGGCCCGTCCAGCTCGCATACGGCGGGTGCTGTGAAGATCGGGCAGATTTCCCGCAAATTGCTCGGCGAGGAGGTTGTAAGAGCGGATATTTATCTGCATGGTTCATTCTGGGCAACCGGGAAGGGACATGGTACGGATCGCGCGCTGGTTGCGGGACTTCTTGGAATGGCAGTGGATGATCCGCAGATTCCGTTCAGCTTCGCGCATGCGAAGGAGCGCGGACTGGAGTTTTCATTTCAGAAGATTGAACTGCCGGATGCGCATCCCAATTCTGTCAAGCTCTGTCTGACTGGAGTGGGGGGACGCAAGCTTGAGATTGTCGCGGCATCCATTGGCGGAGGCCGGATCCGGATCTGTGAGATTGACGGGCTGACGGCCAATTTCTGTGGGGACTATCCAACGCTGATTGTGCATAACCTGGATCAGCCGGGGCATGTTACGGAGGTAACCTCGATGCTGGCGCACAAAAGCATTAACATTGCGACGCTGCAGCTGTACCGGGACACCAGGGGCGGGCGCGCGGTTATGGTCATTGAGTGCGATCAGGAGGTGCCGAAGGCTTCCATCGACTGGCTGACCCGTGTGGAAGGCATTGTCAAGGTAACTTACCTGAGCCTGCTGTAAACGGTACTGCAATATGTGCACTCGGAATCCTCAGGCAGAAAATCAGCCGCAAAGGCAGGTGCATAAAAGATTTCGGGAGTACATCAATACAATAAGGAGGAACTTCGGACATGTACAAGTCATTACAGGAGATCTGCCGCGCGGCGGAGGAACAGAAAATCAGCTTCTGGGAAGCTGTGCTGTTGGATGATATGAAGGAACGGATGCTTACCAGGGATGAGTCCATGCAGCAGATGGGGCGCATGTACCAGGCAATGAAGGAAGCAGACGCCGCGTATGACGGGACTCTGCGTTCAGCCAGCGGACTGGTCGGGACAGACGGCGAGAAGTTTCAGCAGGCGCTGCGGGAAGGAAAAACGATCTGCGGTCCATTTATCGGAACTGTCATTGCAAAGGCACTGAAAATGGGTGAGTCCAACGCCTGTATGAAGCGGATTGTCGCTGCGCCGACAGCAGGCGCGTGCGGCGTGGTCCCGGCGCTGTTTCTGACGATGCAGGAGCAACGGGGATACAGTGATGAGGAAATGACAGAGGCGCTGTATGTTGCTGCCGGAGTCGGAGGCGTCATTGCGAGCCGGGCATTTCTTGCCGGAGCGGCGGGAGGCTGTCAGGCGGAGATCGGAGCGGGAAGCTCAATGGCGGCTGCAGGAGCGGCGTTTCTTGCAGGGGGCAGCAGTGAGGCAATTATCCATGCGGCGGCGATGGCGATGAAAAATCTGCTTGGTCTTGCCTGCGATCCGGTTGCTGGACTGGTTGAGGTTCCGTGCGTGAAGCGCAACGTTGTCGGCGCGGTCAATGCGCTGTCGGCGGCGGATATGGCGCTTGCCGGGATACGCAGTGTGATTCCGCCGGATGAAGTGTATGACGCGATGCGCAGTATCGGTGTATCAATGCCGGATACGGTACGTGAGACAGGGAAAGGCGGTCTGGCAAAGACAGTGACCGGCCAGGCGATAGCCGAGCGGGTGATTAAGGAATGAACGGCAAGAAGCATCAGCTGCAGAGTGTGCTGCTTGGAATTATCGGATTTCTGTTTTTGATGTCAGCAAGCGTCACAATTACGCTGAATTTCCGACCGTTGTATTATCTGGATATGAAGCTGCTGCAGATTCCGCAGGAGAGCGGCTATTCCGCTGCGCTGATCCGGGAAAATTATGACCGGCTGATTGACTACAACAACTGGAACGGGCCGGATGTGCTGGAGTTTGAAGGGATGGCGATGTCTGACACCGCGCGGATTCATTTTCAGGAGGTGAAGCGTGTGTTCTGCCTGTTTGAGGCGGCGGCTGTGGCAACCGGCATTCTATTTCTTGCCGGGGGATTTTTTGAGAGTCGGAAACGGCAGTATGGCTGGCTGCGGTCGGCTGCGTTGTGCAGCGTTGGAATCCCGCTGATACTCGGTATGTTTATTCTGAGCGACTGGCAGGAGGTGTTTATCGGGTTTCATCGCCTGGTCTTTCGAAATGATTACTGGCTGTTTGATCCGGCGGCTGATCCGATTATTACGGTGCTGCCGGACACGTTTTTTATGCATTGTGCGGGAATGATTGTCGGATTGATCCTTGTCGGCGCGGCTGTGCTGTATATCTGCTGGAAACGGAAAAGTAAGAATGCGTCTGAAAAATTAAAATGTGAATTGTAATGCAAAATATACAAAATAAAAAAGAAAAAACAAAAGCACATTGAAAGATATTGACAAAGAAACGCCGGGATGTTATACTGTAATCAGTAAAACCGCGCAGGACATCTCAGGCTACGGAAAACAGGGGACACCGTAAACAACAAAAAGGGCAGGCGGTTCATTCTTGAAATTACAATTTCATATGGCGTTCAGAAAGGGCTGAACAGGAGGGCGCTGATCCGGCGTCCTTTTTTGTTTTGCAGGAAATTGCTTTCCTGTAAAAAACGCTCCGCGGGGATGCGCACTGCGACGTACAATGCAGATGTTGCAAGCGACCGCCGCAGGCGCGGGAACGTGTCAGGGTGCATTTTTTGTTTCGCAAAAAATCCGGTGTCAG
>CAJMMH010000352.1 GCA_905214365.1 uncultured bacterium | reverse complement strand
CACCGAGGCGGAAACAACTACAGAAGCAGCAAAGACCACCGAGGCGGAAACAACTGCAGAAGCAGCAAAGACAACTGAGGCGCAGGAAACCGTTTCTGATTCCGCAAAGAAAGAGGATCTGAAGATTGGCGTGATTCAGCTGATTGAGAATGGCGCGTTTGACGATATGAGAGAGGGCTTTATCGCGGAGCTGCGCAAGGAAGGCTACACAGAGGATACCTGCGAGATCATTTACAAGTGTGCGCAGGGTGACGCGGCTAATCTGAACACCATCTGTCAGAGTATGGTAGATGAAAAGGTGGATCTGGTATGCACCATTGCGACTCCGGCAACGCAGGCAATGGTAAATCTGGACTCCGGTATTCCAGTATTCTTCTGTGCGGTATCTTCTCCGATCGGAGCAGGCGTTATTTCTGATTTTGAAAAGCCGGATAAGAATGCGACCGGTACCTCCAATGCGATTCCGGTATCCGATATCTTTGAGCTGGTTGAGCAGCTGACTCCGGGACAGGAAACCTTCGGAATCATGTACAATACCAGTGAGGTAAACGCGGTCAATACCGCAAAGGACGCGATGAAGTATCTGGAGGAAAACAACCTGAAATACAAGGAAGCAACCGTTACCAATTCTTCCGAGGTACAGCAGGCAATGCAGAGCCTGGTCGGAGAGGTTGACGCGATCTTTGTTCCGAATGACAGCTCCATTCAGGCAGCAATGGCTCAGGTAACAGAAATTGCAAGAGAAAACAAGATTCCGGTATACGGCAGCAGCGCAACGATGGTAGCGTCCGGCGCGTTCGCAACCATCGCGGTTGACGATAAGGAAATCGGCGCGATGACCGCGGACATGGCGATTGAGTATCTGCAGGGCAAGGCGTTAGTGGATATTCCGACCATCACTGTTCCGGCATCCGCAACCGTAATCAACAAGACCACCGCAGATGCAATCGGCATCACCTTCAGCGATGACGTAACAAAGAATGCAACCTTCATGGAGGATGAGAAATAATGGCGCTTCTGATTGGCTCCCTGCAGCTGGGCTTCATTTACGGAATCCTGGCGCTGGGAATATACATAACCTTCCGGATTCTGAAAATTCCGGATCTGACAGCAGAAGGAAGCTTTACACTGGGCATGGCGGTATCCACGTGGTTCGCCATGCGCAGCCACCCGCTGGCCGGCATTTTTGCCGGCTTTCTGGCGGGGGCGGCGGCAGGAAGCGTAACCGGCCTGCTGCAGACCAAGCTGCGGATTCATTCAATTCTGGCCGGCATTCTGACCATGAGCGGTCTGTATTCCATCAGTATGTATGTGATGAACGGCGCGTCCAACGTCAGCCTTCTGACCGGAACGACCTTTTACAAGCAGATGTTCGCGGCATTTGATGGTGTGGATAAGGATATTATCCGCAGCGTCATTTCCGTTGTATTTTTGCTCGTGGTTCTGCTGCTGCTGATTTTCTTCTTTAAGACGAGGCTGGGTTTATGTATCCGCGCGACCGGAGACAATGAGGATATGGTAAAAGCGTCATCCATCAATGCGGACGGAACCAAGATTCTTGCGCTTGCGATCAGCAATGGCTGTATCGCGCTTGCAGGCGGATTGCTGGCACAGTATCAGGGCTTTTTCGATATCAGCTCCGGAACCGGAATCCTGGCAGTCGGCCTGGCCTCTGTCATCATCGGAGAGGTATTCGGCGGAAAAAACAGCCTGACGGCGGGCATGATTACGGCAGCGGTCGGCGCGGTTGTTTACCGTTATATCATTGCGTTTGCGCTGAAATACAACTTCTTTGAAGCGTACATGCTGAAGCTTGTTTCCGCAATCATTGTTGCGATTGCGCTTTCCATTCCCGCAATCCAGTATTATGCGGGCGTATACCGCATTAAGCACAAAAAGCAGGGATCGAAGGGAGGAAGGAACTGATGCTGGAAATTACAGGGGCCTGCAAGGTCTTTTCAAGGGGAACGCCGACCGAGCATGTGGCGCTGGATCATCTGAACCTGACTCTGCGGGACGGCGAATTTGTTACCGTTGTCGGTTCCAACGGAGCCGGAAAATCAACGCTGTTCAATGCAATCTGCGGCACCTTTCTGCTGGATGAGGGAAAAATTGTGCTGGACGGCACAGATATCACGTACATGAAGGAGCATAAGCGGGCCTTCAGTATCGGACGCGTTTTTCAGGATCCGATGAAGGGAACCGCGCCGAACCTGACGATTGAAGAAAACATTGCGCTGGCTTATTCCCGGAAGAAGGGAGCAAGCCTGCGCTTTGCGCTGAACAAAAAAGATCAGGCGGTATTCCGCGAGGCGCTGGCAGGATTTCAGATGGGATTGGAAGACCGGATGAAAACGAAAGTCGGCCTGCTCTCCGGCGGACAGCGGCAGGCGGTTACGCTTCTGATGTGTACGTTAGTTACGCCGAAGCTGCTTCTGCTCGACGAGCATACGGCGGCGCTTGATCCGGCCACCGCACAGAAGGTCATGGAGATCACGAAGGACATTGTGGGACGCAATCATCTGACAACCATGATGATTACCCATAACCTGAAGGCGGCGCTTGAGACCGGAACGAGAACCATCATGCTCGACAGCGGTTCCATCATGCTTGATGTCAGCGGCGAAGAGCGGGAGCATATGACGCTCGATGATCTGGACTTCCTTGACCGTCCAATGTTCAATGTCTTTTTTGTTGAGCCGCTCGTTATATT
>CAJMMH010000351.1 GCA_905214365.1 uncultured bacterium | reverse complement strand
CCCGGAACTGAAGGAATATCAGAACATCAAAATGATTGAATAATTTCGCCTGATGATTCTTCTGTACGCGGCAACTGAAAACGAATACCGCAGTGTACAATGGCCGAGCGCAATTGTAAAAAAACAGTAAAAATCAAAAACCGGAACCTTTTTCCAACTGATTTCATGCAGAAAGGTTCCGGTTTTTTATACTATTTTTCAGCAGTTTCCTATTTTCAGGCAAAATGAATCAATACAGTCTATTGCTCTGCTCTGAGCCATGCGCAGAGATTCGGCCTGCCACTCATTATTCCACCTTGCCGGCAAAGAAATGTTCCTCAAGCATCGCGCACCACGCGTGATAAATTGGAAGATGCAATTCCTGGATATCTGCTGTAATCAACGCTGGAACAATGACACACACATCGCATAATTCTTTTAAATGTCCACCGTCTCTGCCGGTCAGCCCGATTGTCCGCATGCCTTTTGCCTTCCCAACCCTTACTGCTTTCAGGACATTATCAGAATTGCCGGATGTACTGATCCCAAGCAGCACATCGTTTGCCCTTCCATATCCATATACCTGCTGCGCAAATACCATCGACGGGTCAACATCATTCATAAACGCAGTACTGAGTGCGCTGTGATTGGTCAGCGCAATGGCCGGAAGTGCCCCCTGCAGCCGATCACCAAGATCACCGAATTTTTCCTTTTCTTTCTTGGGCAATGCGCGCTGCAGATAAAATCCCTTCATCAGTTCGCCCACAATATGATCACTGTCAGCCGCGCTTCCGCCGTTGCCGCAGACCAGCAGCTTTCCGTCCGATTCATAGCTTTCTTCCATAAGCCGGTATGCCTGCATCAGTTCCTTTTCCGTGCTGCAGAGCACCGGATAACGCGTGAAAAGTCTATCCAGTTCCATTTTCGTTTTGTCCCTTTCTTTTATATGTGCTCTCGAAATCTCCTATACACCTGCCTTTGCGGCTGATTTATTATTTTTCTGTTACCATTCCAATAGGTTCACTTTTTTGACTTCGTTCCGCTCCTGATTCCACTTCAAAGTAAGAATTTCATATGGAGAAATCGGTGAAGAAACACAACATCTGCCAGCTGAAAGAACCGCCGTACCTGCAATTCCATCTGTTTCGATCAGACGAAGTATCAGATCCTCGTCATCTTCCGCTTTTTTCACATCAGCAAGCTGCACATGGGCTGTCTGGCAGCAGAGCCCGCTGTATCTGCCGTCTGGCAGAGAAATGCTTCCACTGTGCCTGCTGTCCAGCATATAATCCGGCATTTTTTCCGCCTTCGCCGCAAGACGATACCATTCTGCAGGCTGCGCCGATTCGCCATGCGGATGCAGAATCAGGCAGAAATCCTGCTCATACATATCATGGAAGCGGTAATTTTCTTTCTCACAGTACCAGTCACGATTATATCCCTGCGCATAGATCGGGCTCCTCGCACACTCGATAAAAAGTATGCCATTTTCCAAAGAAAACGCATATTTACCATCGTTTGCAATGATGACTCCTTTCCCATCCGCATCAACCGCGTCAATAAAACGGTGCATCGGCCGGACAAGACCATCCTCCTGGGCAAATTCCTGTACACCGTAAGCGTCTTCTGCCAAAACGCGGTTCCTTTCTGTTCCAATTGGAAACCGAAAGCGCAGTGCGCTCCATTCTTCACAAAATCGTACCCGAAAACGGACGGTTACCTCCCGTTCTCCTTCTGCCAACGCGTACCAAATCTCGATTTTGCTGCTGCCAAGCCGAAACTGCGCGCGGATCTGCTCCCGGATTTGGCCGCTTTCCACCTTTTCCAGGCTGATCAGCTCCGCCCTTTCCTCTTTCTGGTAAAAAACCTCTTCCAGTGTTTTGCCCTGAAGTCCGCCCCACGCATCCCGCTCATCGTGGTACAGGCACAGCATAGCGGATCCATCAATGGTCTCAAAATCAGTTGTTTTGTCATAAATAGAACGCAGCATACCGGTTTTTGGATCGATAGATACACGAACATACTCGTTTTCCAGATACACTGCACTCGGATTGTCAATTTCAAATCGCGGATTATAACATACCGCGCTTTCCTGCTCAGTCACCCGATATACAGCAAAGCCGCCAGCCGGTATCTGTGCGCGGAATACCACACGTCTTCTGCCGCCAATGTTGTAGTTGCGGGTCTTACAATCGGTATGAATTATCTGATACGGCACCTCTCTGCCATCCGGATCATACAGACACAGCGGCGCTTTGCAGAACCAGTTCAATTCAACCTCTACAATATCATCAAACGCAGTTCCTCCGCAATGGAAGAAAAACAATGGGAACCCCTGTATCTTGTCCCCTGTTCTAGATGTATCAATACTGTTCATCAGCTTCTGCATCGCAAGCCCGCAGATCCGGTCAGCATTTGCATACGCGGTTGAAACCTGACGCATGGCGTCGTCACGGGATTCCTTGATGATTGTTCCGCCCATAGTATCGTGAAACTGATTGAACAGAAGCAGTTTCCACAGCGCCTTCAGCTGTTTGGTTTCCTCCATCCAGGTGCCTGTCAGCTGATGTACCATAGATAAATACCAATCAGCCTGTATCAGCTTTGCCTCCGTTTCCCGATTCAATTTCTTAAACGCTGAATCCGTTGTATAACAACCAACATTAATCAGATCCAGAATCCCGCAGACCATCGGCAACCGGATTTTTTTGTTTTCTGTCTCTGTCTTCACTGCCGCAAAAAAATCTGCCCAGGTACCCAT
>CAJMMH010000350.1 GCA_905214365.1 uncultured bacterium | reverse complement strand
AATCAGGATGCCGTACATCGGCGCGTAGCAGAAAACTGCATAATAGATCAGCGGCAAAAGCATCATCAGATACAGCCACTTGCTCTTTTTCATCGCGCGGATCCTCTGCGCTCCTGTCAGAAAACCCTTTTTACTTTTCACTTTTTCCATTGCAATCTCCTAACGTCAAAGCGGATGTCTGCAATCCGTCCCGCTGTACCGCCCGATACCTAATCACCCATCCGGTCAGCGAGAATATCCGCAATCCGCTTCGGCTGTAAGCCGTTACATTCCAAACGCTTCTTTGACTTTTACTTCAAGAGTATGGAGCATATCCACCTCTCTTTTAAACGTTTCCGTCAGGCCCTTTTCATCCTGACGTCTGCTGAACATCGTAATCGGAAGGTTGGAATACTTCTGCATATGGTATTTCGCGTTGACCGGATAATACTGCCGCTCGATCAGAGAAGCAATCGCCAGAAACGCCTGCAGATCCTCCATCTTTTTCTCTTCATAATGCTCGCACAGCGCCGTATAAAATTCCGGATGGAAATTTGCCATGACGCCGCTGAATCCATACGCGCCCTTTCGCAGCGAATCCAACAGCGTTGTCGTGTTCGCGTTGTACAGCTTCAGCTTTGTGCCTTCAATCGCCTGAATCCGCTCACAGATCAGCGCCAGATCACAACAGGTATCCTTCAGAAAATAGAATCGTCCGGTTTCCGCGCAGCGCTTCAAATTCTCCGTTGCAATCAAACGTTTGTACGGATATGGACACTCATAAAAGCCAAGCGGAATTTCTTCCGGAATCTGCGCTAAGAACCTGCTGCAGTTTTTCATCCATACTTCATCAGACTCGGATTCCTCTGCGAACTGATTGGTAATCAGGATCACCGCGTCTACACCGGTATCCGCAATCTTCTGAACCTCAGCCGCGCGGTCTTCCGGGTTCTCGCAGATGTTTCCGGTCGCGATAACCGGTACCCTGCCTGCCGCCGCTTTGACCACGCACTCCGAAATCTTCGCGCGCTCCTCCAATGTCAACTGATACATCTCTCCTGACTGGCATACCGCAAAGAGACCCTTTGCTCCATTCTCAATATACCATTCCGTCAGTGCCGGAAGCTTTTCATAATCCACTGCCCCGTTTTCCTGAAACGGGACAATCATAACCGGCCATACGCCGCCCGGAAACTTATTCTCTTTCATATCGCTCTCCTCACATGCATATTAAATATGCTCTAATCCGTTGCTTTTTTTTGATAATCTCATTATAATACATGTGTATTTTCTTTTGCATTCAGGAAAATACTCAATACTATTTCATACTTTTTTTCACTTGACAAGCATCGAAAGAAGGGTTCTTATGGCATCTTCAGATAATATGCCGAGTGTCCCGAAAGAGATTTTCGATAATTACCTCTGGCAGAAGGATAAGCAGGTGATCACCAGAGACGTCCATCATCTTTCCGGTCTCGGCAACTTTACACACTGGCGGCTGACCAGCGCCTCCAGGCCCAATCCGCTTCATTTTCATTCCGGAATCATTGAAATTCACTGCATGGTAAAGGGCAAACGAATTTCCATGGTCGAGGAAAACGGCAGGCATAAATCCTATACCATAATGGGAAATGAACTGTTTATGACCTTTCCCTATGAGCTCCACAGCACCAATTCCCTGCCGCAGACGCCCTGCGAGTTTTACGCGCTCCAGCTCATTACAAGAGAACGGAACCAGATCCTCGGCCTGAATCAGGAATACAGCAACGCGCTGTGTGACCGTCTGCTGACATTAAAGCACCGGCATTTTACCCTTTCCACGACTGCACTGCAGCAGATCCGCGCCGCGTTTAACCTGTTCAGCAGCCGGGATCCCCACGATTTTCACACCGGGGTGCAGTACCTTTCCTGTTTTCTGCACAACCTGGTCTATCTGCAGCCGATCGGCGATGATGTGGTGCGGCCGATTGACGCTTCCATCCAGCACACGCTTGATTATATCGACGCCAATTATAATCGGCCGATCGCCCTTTCCGAACTGGCGGACGCATCCGGATACTCGCTGTCCCGCTTCAAAGTGAAATTCAAGGAAGAAATCGGGATCACGCCTGCCGAGTTCATCTCCCAGCAGAAAATCGAGCGGGCAAAAACACTCCTGACAACAACCGATGCGTCTGTCACCGAGCTTGCCTTCGATCTTGGCTTTTCCTCCAGCAACTATTTCTGCGCCGCGTTCAAAAAGCAGACCGGCATCAGCCCATTCCAGTTCCGAAAGACACAGCCCGCAGCCGAAACTGACAGCTGACGAACGCAAAAAGGCAGTGAAGAAGCCATTCTCTTCCACTGCCTTTTCTTATGTATTTCTGATTTTTGTTTATTATTCGGTCGTACTGTCGATATCCCGGCAGATCGCAGCCTGTGCTTTCGCAGTTTTCTTGGTTTGCATGATGGGCAAATAAAATACCTCCGGGTTTTAATTTCTGTGACCGAGAGCGTGTGCTTAACTTAATGACATTGTCCGTGTACTGTAACGTATGAAGGTTCCTGTACATAGTCAGGCACATTTGCACCTCGCGCAGGCAGCAACATTATTTCTCATACGTTCCTTTTTTAAGGATTTTCCCGTCTCTCATCATAGGCACGCCCATAGCGATTACCGTATCAAGAGAGAGATCTTCATTCATGATCAGGATATCCGCATCACTTTCCTCCTTCACAGCACCCTTTTTCGGATATAATTCCAGAGCCATCGCCGGATTCTTAG
>CAJMMH010000349.1 GCA_905214365.1 uncultured bacterium | reverse complement strand
AGTGGTTTATTCAAAAACGTAACAAATTGTTGAATCAGAGGGAATGGCAGGCATTATGGGAATCAGACTCAGAAACCTATTTTCAGGCACAGCAGATAAAATGGCTTTTGGAGCTTTTTCTGGAGATGTTAGTGCTAATCGGTCTGGAACGTATGATGGATACGTCGGTATACATACTGCTCTGGTTTGGAGTTTTATTATTATTACTGGAGAATACGAAAAGGCATATAGAAAATGATCGAATGGAAAGGGAGCTTGCGTATCTGCGGGATTCGCAGGAAACATCCAGGCGTTTTTTTCATGTGATCCGTTCACAGAGGCATGATTTTATGATTCATGTTCACACAATTTATGGACTATTGGCGGCTGATCAGGCTGCTGCCTGCAAAGAGTATGTCGAAAAGCTGACAGAAGAAACACGTAAAAGCAACGAAGTTATTCCCCTGGACAATCCGGCGGTAAGCGCGTTATTAAGTGAATACCTGAACATAGGCGAACGGTGCAAAATCAAAATCAATTATACGATCCGGTACGATTTGAGTCAGACGGTTTGTACAGAATTTGAGCTGAACCGTATCATTGGAAATATGCTGCAAAACGCAGTTGATGAGGTATCGCAATATGATAAGGAAAGTCGTTGGATCGAATTATTAATTCTCAAGCGGGCGGGGCGTACTGTTATTAAGATGACAAATCCGCTCCTGCGAGATCCGGATGATCTTGCCAATGCGACAGAAATGAATGTTACTACCAAAAAACAGCATGAGGGACTTGGATTAAATAATATTGAACGGATTGTTAAAAAATATGGCGGAGCCTTTTTCCTAGAAATGGAAAACAGGCAAATTAGTGTAATTGCCCAGATCCCCAATGGAATTGGCGGAGAGGAGGATACAGATGAGGATTCTGATTATTGATGATGATGCAGCAGCATTGGCAGCTTCTAAAAATATATTGGTTCGCTCTCCGATGGTCAGTACAGTAGAAACCGCGATTAATATGGATGAGCTTTACGCAAGCTTTCAGATGGAACTGCCGGATGCAGTCATGATTGATGTGGAGATGGGAAGTGTTTCTGGTTTTGAGGTTGCGGCATACCTTCAGAAACAATACCCGCAGGTACCATATGTGTTTCTGACAGGTCATACAGAGTGGGCATTGAAAGGTTATGATTATTCACCATTGGATTTTCTGACAAAGCCGCTTTCTCCGTTTCGTCTGAATCAAACGCTGCAAAAAATTAAAGAGTGTGCGGCGAAAAGAGATGGAAAGCCATCTGCCAATCGCAAGATTGGTTTTATGGTAAATCAGGGATATGTGTTTTTAGCGGTAAAGGAAATTCTTTATTTGGAACGGGTGCAGCGAAAGGTATGCATTCATAGAAGCAATGGTGGAATTGTAACGGTCAATGACACGTTGAAAAATCTTTCGGATGTTCTCGGTGAGAATAAGTTTTTTCGATGCCATCAGTCTTTTTTGGTTGCATTGGATTATATTGAAGGTATCTGCACAGAGGATGGAGGAAATTTTTATTTTTTGCAGCTCCGTAATTGTTCTGATCGTATTCCGCTTAGCCGCAAGGCATACCCGGAATTAAAACAACAGCTTGAAGCGAAAGGGATCAGTTTTTGTTGAATGTGGGATCAGATGATTTACAGTATGACCGCCTGGCGGGCGCAGTTCATATACTGAAACCAAACGCGGCAAGTAAGGCGGGATGCGATGGACTGCGAAGCGATCATCCAGTCGGAGGATTACATTGAGCTGATGCTTCCGATTGGCCGCAGACTTCAGGTTCCGGAAGGATGCAGGCAGGAGCTTGGGCTGTATGATGTTCTTTCCGTGCCCTACACCAGAGATTTTTTCCGCACTACTTATGTGTTCGGTTACTATATGATTCCGAAGCTGTTCGGTCTGCTCGATGTGCAGGCGATGGAGGCTGCCGGGATCATGCAGGTTCGCCGGCGGAAAAATCTGGGACTGACCGGAACCGGCGTGCTGATTGGATTCATTGATACCGGAATCGACTTTGCCTGCAGCTGCTTCCGGAGACCGGATGGGACAACGAGAGTTGCCGCAGTCTGGGATCAGACCATTCAGGGAGAGCAGGCGCGCCCGCCGGAAAATTTTCTTTATGGACGGGAATATACGCAGGAGGAACTGAATGAGGCGGTCCGCTCGGACCGACCGTATGAAATCGTTCCGTCGCGCGATGAAAACGGACATGGCACGTTCGTAGCCTCCCTTGCGGCCGGAAATGAGACAGAGACGATTACCGGGGCAGCTCCGGACGCGGTGATTGCGATGGTAAAACTGAAGCCTGCCAAGCAAAACGTCAGGGATTATTATCTGATTCTGGAAGAAGCGGACGCGTATCAGGAAAATGATATCATGGCAGGGGTGCGGTATCTGGAGCAGCTTGCAAAACAGCTGCGGATGCCGCTTGTGATCTGCCTTGCGCTTGGAACGAATCAGGGGTCGAGAAATGGGACGCTTCCTCTATGCCGATGCTTAGAGGCGGCCGGGAAGGTGAACGGAACGGTGATCGTGATTGGAACCGGCAATGAAACGACAAGGGCGCATCATTACGAGGGGACGATTGATCGGGACAGCATGTACGATAACGTAGAGGTTCGGGTTGGAGTAAAAGAGCAGGAGCGGGGATTTGTGCTGGAGCTGTGGGGGCGGGAGCCAGAGCTGTTTTCCATGGCAATCCGGTCACCCGGCGGAGAGTATATCCCGCGAATGAATATCCGCCT
>CAJMMH010000348.1 GCA_905214365.1 uncultured bacterium | reverse complement strand
ACCCACTGCTTATTGCTCTTCGCAATTGAAGCAGGGGACTTCCTTGATTTGTTAAGAAATTAGCTCAAAAAATCCTGAGCTCTTTGATCCCAAAGGAGAATTTCTGTGGATAAGATTGCTGTTTTAATTCCATGCTACAATGAAGCGAAAACCATCGCCAAGGTTGTGACGGACTTCAAAGCCGCCCTTCCTGAAGCGGTTATTTACGTATATGATAACAATTCCACCGACCATACCGATGAGATTGCCCGCAAAGCCGGAGCGGTTGTCCGCTACGAGCATCAGCAGGGCAAGGGCAACGTTGTGCGGCGCATGTTCCAGGAAATCGACGCGCACTGCTATCTGATTGCCGACGGCGACGACACGTACCCGGCGGAATTTGCTCCGGAAATGGCGGCAAAGGTACTGAACCGTCAGGTGGATATGGTAGTCGGCGACCGGCTTTCGTCCACCTATTTTACAGAAAACAAACGTCCGTTCCACAACTTCGGCAACACACTGGTCCGTAAGTCCATTAATTTCCTGTTCCGCAATCACATCATGGACATTATGACCGGCTACCGCGCGTTCAGTTACCGGTTTGTCAAAACCTTCCCGGTTCTGTCCAAAGGTTTTGAAATTGAAACTGAGATGAGCATCCACGCCGTCCAGAAGAATATGGCGATCGACAACGTGGTCATCACGTACCGCGACCGTCCGCAGGGAAGCGTTTCCAAGCTCAATACGTTTTCCGACGGCCGCCGTGTCCTTGGAACGATTTTCCGCCTGTTCCGTACCTACCGCCCCTTCGCCTTCTTCAGTTCGCTGGCGCTGATCTTATTCCTTCTTGCCGGCTTTAATCTGATTCCGGTCCTTATCACCTACGCGAAGACCGGGCTGGTTCCTCAGTTCCCGACCCTGATTGTCTGCGGCTTTGCCGCGCTTGCCGGTCTGCAGGCTCTGTTCACTGGCGTCCAGCTGCAGACCATCCAGCAGAAAAATCTGCAGGACTTTGAACTGGCACTGACTGCCGCCATGAAAGAAGAGCGCCGGGATTCCTGATCCCGCCGCTCTTTTTTCTTCTCTGATACGTATTTTCAGCCTGCATATCCCGGCCGCACAGCGCATAACGCGCAATGCGGCCCTTTTAGCTCACGCAAAATGCTTAATTCTGTCCCTCTTCGTAATACTCTTCCACAATCGCCATTAACATCTTCACGATCTGCTTCATCTCCGTCAAAGAAACAAACTCATACAGCGAATGCGCATTATAATCGCCATCGCTCAGATTCGGGCACGGAAGTCCCATAAAGCTCAGGCGCGCGCCGTCTGTGCCGCCGCGGATCGGCTCCGTAACCGGCTCAATGCCGATTCTGCGGTAAGCGTCCAGTGCATGCTCTACGCAGTGCATGTGATCCTTCAGTACCTCAGCCATATTGTAATAGCTGTCCTTCAGCGTCAGCTCAACCGTACCTTCTCCATAGCGCTCATTCAGAAAATCCGCAATTTTCTGCATAGTTTCCTTTCGATGCTCAAAGCTTCCTCTGTCGTGATCTCTCAGGATATACGCCATCTGCGCTTCTCCAACAGAGCCTTCCGCCCAGCCAAGATGATAAAAGCCTTCGCGGTTTTCCGTATGCTCCGGAACCTCCAGCTTCGGCAGCATTGAGTTGAACTCCATCGCAATTAGAAGCGCATTCTTCATCTGATCCTTTGCAGCGCCCGGATGCGTCTGACGTCCCTTCACCGTAATCTTTGCCGAGCACGCGTTAAACGTCTCATAGGACACGCAGCCGATTGCTCCGCCATCTACCGTATAAGCAAAATCCGCGCCGAACCCCTTCACGTCAAAGAACTTCGGACCATTTCCAACCTCTTCATCCGGTGTGAACGCAACTTTAATCGTGCCATGCTTTACCTCCGGATGTTCATAATAATAATCCAGCATCGACATAATATCGGCAACGCCCGCCTTATTGTCGCCGCCAAGCAGCGTCGTGCCGTCCGTTACCACCAGATCATGTCCCTTTACCCGGTTCAGGCAGGCAAAATCTTTCGGGGAAAGCACCATGCCGTTCGCTTCATTCAGCACAATATCGCCGCCGTCATATGCCGGAACGATTCTCGCCTTTACATCCTTTCCGCTGCACTCAGTCGCGGTATCCATATGCGCCAGGAAACCGATCACCGGAACCTTTTCTGCATTGCCATTTGCTGGCAGCGTGCCGTATACATAGCAATGATTATCAATCATAACGTCCTTCAGTCCCAGCTCCTTCAGTTCCTTCACCAGAAGCTCGCCGAGATCCCGCTGCTTCGGCGTACTCGGCACTGTCTCCAGCCCATCCTCAGACTGCGTATCAATTGCAACATACGTTAAAAAACGCTCTTCAATCGTCTTCATCGAATCGTCCTCCATTTCCGTCCTCCCGGTCTGCCTGTGCCGCGCGCCGGCTCCCCCGTGCAGCTTGCGGTCTGTCTGCATTCCTGCCCGCACCGCACACCAGCCGGTTCTCCTGCACTCCCGCCAGTTCTCCTGCACTGCATCCGGAATACTGTCTGTTTCAGTATACCACATCCATCTACGGATGCAAGGGCGGATTTATGATGCAATTTTTACCTAGATATGCTATGATATTACTGTTCACGCTGCACTCAGACAGGAACAGATGCTGCCGACGCTATCTTATGGAATTTTCTGTTCAGGAAATTCCTGCCATGAACTGCAGCATTGCTTATTTAAGTCAAGCGGATATTCGCAATCCGCTTCGCTACTTGCTCATAACCAAATAAC
>CAJMMH010000347.1 GCA_905214365.1 uncultured bacterium | reverse complement strand
CAGGCAGTATATGCAGCTGAGATTAAGAAACAGGGCTGGGAGATTCTGAAGCCACTCACGAAACGATTCGGAGAATTGACGGCAAACCGGGAGATTGACATCGAAATCCACGCCGGTGAAATCCATGCGATAGCAGGCGAGAACGGTGCGGGAAAAAGTACGCTGATGAAGATGCTCTATGGTGTCTATCAGCCGACTGCCGGAAATCTGTATATTGACGGAGAAAAAATGGAGCGCTGGAATCCGACGATTGCCCGGGAGAAGGGCATCGGAATGGTGTTTCAGGATTTCAGGCTCGTTCCTGCTTTCACAGTTCTGGAAAATGTATTCCTTTCCCTCCATTCTGCCGGGTGGAAGATCAATAAAAAGAAGCTTCGCGATGAAATTAATCGAATCTCTGCGGAGTATCGCCTTTCCGTGGATCCTGACACGGAGGTTTGGAAGCTTGACCTCGGACAGCGGCAGCATGTGGAGATCCTGAAGATTCTACTGGATCCGCAGACCCGTGTGATGATTTTCGATGAGCCCACAAGCGTGCTGGCACCGCACGAAGTGCAGGCTTTTCTGCAGATGCTGAGCGGATTCCGCAATAAGGGGTATGGGATCTTCCTGATCACGCACAAAATTGACGAGATCCTTGCCGTGTCGGACCGGATCACGATTCTGCGTCAGGGCGAACATGTCTGTACCTTTGAACGCAGAGATGGCTTCAGCCAGCAGCAGATCATCTCGGCAATGATGGGGAATGTTCCGGTCAACTTTGAGCTGGAACGCCCGGAATGCAGTGAGGAAAACGAAGCAGCGGCACTGCAGCTGTCGCTTTCCGGAGTCAGCATAAAGGATGACCACGATCAGTTGATTCTGCATGATGTCAGCTTTGAAATGCACAAAGCAGAGATCCTGGGCATTGCCGGCATATCCGGAAATGGGCAGAGAGAACTGGCGGAGGCCATATACGGAGCGCGGAAGCTGCAGAGCGGTATCCTGAGCGCAAATGAAGAGGATATCTCCTCAACGGATATTGCGCATAGAATCCGGTTGGGGATGCGAATGGTGACTGAGGATCCCATTCGCGACAACGTTGTTCCGACGTTTTCGATTCTGGAAAACATGGCGCTGGTCGGCCTGGATCCGATTTACCGCCATGGTGATATGGACTGGCAGGCAATGCGCAGTCAGCTGCAGACACATTCTGAGGTCAAGACCCTCCGGGTCCCACAGGCAGAAAGAATTGCCGGGACACTTTCTGGCGGCAATCTGCAGCGAATGGCGTTTGCCCGTGCCGTTATCTCCAGACCGCGCCTGTTAATTGCCAGTTATCCAAGCCGGGGACTGGACATCGCCACAGTACACGCAGTCCACAAGACACTGTTCCGGCTGAAAAAACAGGGCGTGGGTACGATCCTGATTTCCGAAGATATCTCGGAGCTGTTCACGATGTGCGACCGGATCCTGGTCCTGTCTTCTCACACTGCGTTTGGACCGTACTGTGTAGACGCGTGTACGCCGAATGAGATCGGAAAAATTATGCTTCAAGGAGAGAACGCACATGAATAAGGCACAAAAGAAGCCGCTGCAGCTTCAAGACAGCTTGGCAGTTCGGATCCTGATCTGCGTCCTGTTTCCTCTGATCGCGTTTGCCGGGCTGCTCCTGTCGCAGGGCAAATCGCCGCTTGTGGCGTATCAGACCATCATTACATCTATTTTTGGTTCGGCTTACGGCTTTGGCGAAGTAATTGTCCGTGCGGCGTATCTGATCCTGACGGGTCTTGCGGCAAGCATTCCGGCCCGTGTTGGCCTGGCCAACGCAGGCGGAGAAGGCCAGATGGCGATTGCCGCTCTCGGAACCGCTGTTGCCGGAAGCACAGTGCTGGCAAATCTGCCCGGTGTTATCGGAATCCCGCTGATGCTGCTGGTTGGTATGATCTGCGGGGCTTTGTATGCAGGCGTCGGTGTTTTTCTGAAGCAGAAGCTTGCAATGAACGAGATCCTGACGACAATCCTTATGAACTATGTTGCGACCTACCTGATCTCTGCCATGCTGTTTGGCAGCCTTCGCGATCCAAATGGATGGAATTACCCGCAGACGGTAGAAATTGCGCCCCAGCTGCGTTTTCACACCTATTTTGGAACAAGAATGAACGCCGGTATCTTTGTCGCGATTGCCATGGCAGGCTTGACCTGGTATATCATCTATCATACAAGAGTGGGGTTTGCGGTGCGTACGATCGGCGGAAACCAGATGGCTGCACGTTACGCAGGCATACAGGTGAGAAAAATACAGACCTGGGTGTTCTTGTTCGCGGGTGCACTTGCCGGCCTTGCCGGCGCGGTCATGGTCGTCGGCGTCGAGGGCCGTATGCGGATCAGTGCGGGCGAGACCATGGGCTTTATGGGCTTCCTTGCTGCAGGAATGGCCGGAAACAACCCGCTTTTGCTGATCCTGTCCGCCTTACTGATCGGCGGTTTGACCGTCGCCGGTAACGGCATGGAGATCAACACCGGGCTTCCGGCGGCGACAATGCAGATTTTGATCATGCTCGTTTTGCTGACAATTATGACGGTGGGAGGAAAGAGAAAGGCATGAATGAACTAACAACGATTCTCATTTGCATGGTCAGCGCAGGAACTCCCATCATTTACGCGCTGCTTGGGGATTTGATTGGCCAACGAACCGGCATCACCAGCCTGAGCGTAGAAGGAAGCATGCTTTGTGGCGCATGTGTAGGCTTTGCCGTAGCAGCCGGGAGCGGAAGCCTGTTTTTGGCTGTTTTGTGC
>CAJMMH010000346.1 GCA_905214365.1 uncultured bacterium | reverse complement strand
AGGGTACCAGCCAGCCGGCAACTGAGGTTATGGTTGAGACTTTCAAGGGAACTCCGTACGATACCGGACTGGATCAGAACAAGCTGGCTGAGATTGCTGACTACTTCCGTCCGCTGCAGGAAGAGGCTCTTAAGAGCGGCCTGCTGAACCCGAAGGTTCTTGGTGTAAACATTAAGACTCTGCTGTATCAGGTTCCGGGCGGTATGCTTTCCAACCTGGTATCCCAGCTGAAGGAAGCGCATGCAGAGGACAAGTACTATCAGGTACTTGAGGAGATCCCGAGAGTCCGTAAGGACTTTGGTGAGCCGCCGTTAGTTACCCCGTCTTCTCAGATCGTTGGAACACAGGCGGTTCTGAATGTTCTGCAGGGCGAGCGCTACAAGATGATCACCAAGGAGTCCAAGAAGATCCTTGCCGGCGAGTTCGGCCAGACCATCAAGCCAATGAACCCGGAGGTTCAGAAGAAGGCAATCGGCGATCAGAAGCCGATCACCTGCCGTCCGGCAGATCTGATCCCGCCGCAGCTTGATAAGTTCAGAAAGGAAGCGGCTCAGTATATCCAGCAGGATGAGGACGTACTGACCTACGCTCTGTTCCCGCAGGTTGCAACCGAGTTCTTCAAGTATCGTCAGGCACAGCAGACCAAGGTAGATCCGGCTGCTGCTGATACCAAGAACAAGGCATACCCGGTATAAATGAAAAGAAAAAGGGCCTCTCTTGTGGAGGCCTTTTTCTGTGTCAGAGGCAGAGAATCCGGCAATGACGGAAAGGAGTTTGTACGATGAAAAAAATTGCGGTAATCGGCGGCGGGGCAGCTGGGATGATCGCAGCCTGCGCGGCGGCAAGGGCCGGCAATCAGGTGACAGTTTACGAGAAAAATGAGAAGCTTGGAAAAAAGCTGTATATCACCGGAAAGGGACGCTGCAACGTGACAAATGGCGCCGATATGGAAACCTGCATGAATCAGGTTGTCTCCAATCCGAGGTTTCTTTACAGCGCGTTTTATATGCTGGATAACCAGGCACTTATGCAGCTGATCGAAGAAGGCGGATGTTCGTTGAAGGAAGAGCGTGGTCAGCGGATTTTTCCGGTTTCTGACAAATCTTCCGATGTCATTGCTGCTCTGACCAGGCTGATGCAGAGGGCAGGTGTTTCCGTGTGCCTGAAGACAGAGATAAAAAAGATCTGTTCCAACGGGGAGAAAGTAACTGGCATCAGAACAGCGAGGGGAGAGATGATTCCGGCTGACGCAGTTATCCTTGCAACAGGTGGATTATCCTATCCGTCAACCGGCTCAACGGGTGACGGATATCGGATGGCAGGGGAGCTCGGCCACGTGAAAACAGCACTGCGCCCGGCTCTGGTTCCGCTGGTATGCAGCGAAGAGTGGGCAAAAGAACTTCAGGGGCTTGCTCTGAAAAATATTGAAATCCAGGTAAAAGATGGAAAAAAGGTTTTGTATCGTGAGTTTGGAGAGATGCTGTTTACGCATTTCGGAGTCAGCGGGCCGGTTGTGCTGAGCGCAAGCAGCCGGATTGCCGCAGCGCTGGAAAAGAAGCCGCTTACCATGCTGATCGACTTGAAGCCGGCTCTGACGGAAGAACAGCTCGATGCGAGACTGCTGCGCGATTTTGGAAAAGAGCAGAATCGACAGTTTAAAAATTCTCTGTCCGGATTGTTTCCGGCGCGTTTGGCGGATACGATGGTCAGGCTCAGCGGAATTGATCCACAGCAGCAGGTGAACGTAATTTCGAGAGAGCAGAGGCGAAATCTTGTCCAGCTTACGAAAAATTTACCATTGACCATTACAGGTACGCGCGATTATAATGAAGCTATTATCACACAAGGCGGTATCCGGGTAAAGGATGTGGATCCATCAACGATGGAGTCGAAACTGGTGCCGGGTCTGTATTTTGCAGGAGAAGTGCTGGATTTGGATGCGATGACCGGTGGGTTTAACTTGCAGATTGCGTGGTCAACCGGATGGCTTGCCGGAAGTTCTGTGTAAGAAAATACGAAAACCGGATCTGCCGATGCAGTGCGGAAAAGGAGAAGGAAAATGGGATTTAATATTGCAATTGACGGTCCTGCAGGAGCTGGAAAAAGTACGATTGCGAAACTGGCGGCAAAGGAACTTTCGTTCATTTATGTCGATACAGGGGCAATGTACCGGACGATCGGTCTTTATATGACCAGGATTGGTGTTGACCTGAATGACAGAGAAGCGGTGGCCGCGCATGTACAGGAAGCACAGGTCTCAATCAGTTATCAGGACGGTGAGCAGCAGGTTCTTCTGAATGGAGAAAATGTCAGCAGTCTGATCCGCGGGGAAGCCGTCGGAGCAATGGCGTCTGCGGTCAGCAGACATCCGGAAGTCCGCGGGCATCTGCTGGATCTGCAGAGAAAGCTGGCAAGGGAATGCGACGTATTGATGGATGGAAGAGATATCGGAACCTGTATTCTGCCGAACGCGGATCTGAAGATCTTTCTGACAGCGGCACCTGAGGTCCGCGCGCAGCGCAGATATCTGGAGCAGAAGAGCAAAGGGGAAAACTGCACGTTTGAAGAAGTTTTGAAAAAAGTAATTGACCGCGATTATCAGGATTCTCACAGGGAGGTTGCTCCGTTAAAGCAGGCAGACGATGCGATGCTTGTTGATACGTCCAAGCTGACAATTCAGGAGTCCGCGGATACGATTGTCCGTCTTGCAAAAGAGCGGATGGCGGCGAAGGAATAAAAGCTGCTGCAGGAAAATACAGATCAGCAGCGCGGCGGCTCATC
>CAJMMH010000345.1 GCA_905214365.1 uncultured bacterium | reverse complement strand
GAAAGAAACTCGCTGCGGTTCTCGTCGGTGAACTTGGTAACTTCCAGCTTGATGTTCATTGCGTTTTCAATGAATTTATAGAACCACATATCTTCCGGGTTTCCGGAATCAACGCCCATTTTAACGGCAATTTTTAATGTTTTCTCAGTGCCTTCCTCAACAATCGGAAGGTCGCCGGAGTTGTTGAGCCATTCCGGGAGCTCGCCTGCGTATACAGTGCCGGAGATAGCCATTACTGCGGATGTCATGGCAACAGTAAGTTTCTGAAGTGTACGTTTCATAAAAAACCTCCTTGATAAAAAGATGATAGGTTGATATGTTCAGGTCTTACCCCTTGACGGAGCCGACCATGATTCCTTTGGTAAAGTATTTTTGCAGGAACGGATACAGAATTAACAGTGGGGCGCTCGCGATAAAGACAATGGCGTATTTCATGCCCTGCGCGATTTCCGCGCGGTGTACCAGGTAGGCAACCGTTTCCGCATCGGCGTTTTCCATGCTGCTGACTGCAAGCTCATTGGAAATCAGGATGCCGCGGAGCACTAACTGCAGCGGATAAAATGCTTTGTCGCGGATATAGAGCAATGCGTTGTAGTAGCTGTTCCAGTGGCTGACGCCATAATACAGAGCCATAACAGCAATGATCGGCTTCGCTAACGGAAGCGCGATCCGCGTGAAGCATTTCCATTCGGAAGAACCATCGATATAAGCCGCTTCATAAATATCCTGCGGGATCGAACTGGAAAAATACTGTCTGGTGACAATCAAGTTGTAGCAGCTGACGCCTGCGCCGATCACAAGGGCAAGCGGGTTGTCGATCAGTCCAAGATCCTTCATCAGCAGGTAGGTGGGGATCATGCCGCCGCTGAAGTACATCGTGATGAAGAAAAACCAGGAGAGAACATTCCGAAACGGAAGATACTTCTTTGTCAGTACGTAGGCTGCCGGAATGGTGAGCACCAGGTTGTACAGCGTTCCGAAGAACATGTAGAGAATGCTGTTGCGGTAGCCGATCCAGAGCTGCTTTTCCCGCATAACATACTGGTAGGATTCCAGCGTAAAGCCTTTTACCCACAAAACGGTATTGCCGAGAGCAACCTCCTTCGGATTGGAGAAAGAAGCGATGACGCAGAAGTACAGCGGATAAATGGTAATCAGCGTAATCGCCAGAACCAGAATCACGTTAGCAACATCGAACGCCCCGGCGGATTTTAATTTTTTCTGAGATTTTACTGCCATATGCGTCCTCCTTTACCACAGACTGGTTTCTGATATTTTTTTCGATATCTGATTGGCAATGACAACCAGAAGAATGTTGATGATATTGTTAAATAAGCCGATTGCTGAAGAGTAACTGAACTGATGATTCGTAATACCGACATCATACACGTAGGTAGAGATAATACTGGAAGCATCCTTATTCAGAGAGTTCTGCAGCAGGAATACCTTTTCAAAGCCGACAGAAATCAGAGAACCCATTTTCAGCAGGAAAAGCGTGATAATGGTCGGTTTCAGATGCGGCAGCTTGACATGCCAGATAATCTGAAAGCGTCCAGCGCCGTCGATCTCGGCGGCTTCTACCAATTCCAGGGAAATACCGGCAAGCGTTGCCAGATAAATAATGGTTCCCCAGCCGAGTCCCTGCCACAGGTCGCTGATCGCGTAAATCGGAGCGAATGCGGACGGAACGGCAATCAGGTTGATGCCTTCCCCAGTGACAGCCTGGATCAGATTGTAAATCGGCCCGTCGTTTTGCAGAAAAAGAAGAATCATCGAGCAGACAACAACCGTTGAAACAAAGTGCGGCGCGTAGGTAACCATTTGTGCCACTTTTTTGAACTTCTGGCTTCTCAGTTCATCCAGCATAATGGAAAATAGGATAGGAGCCGGGAAGAAGCACAGACACAGCAGACTGATGGAGATTGTATTCCACATGATTTTTGAAAAATACGGATACTCAATAAATGCCTTGAAGTGCTTTAAGCCAACCCAGGGACTCTGCGTGATTCCGAGGCTGGAACGGTAATCCTTAAACGCAATCTGGACACCATAGATCGGAATATAGTGGAAGATAAAAACGGCGACAATTGCCGGAAGTATCATCAGATACAGCTGACGGCACCGGTACACCCGTTTCCACAGCGAGCGGGCGGAAGCTTTTTGCGGTTTGACTGGCTTCATAATATGGAACAACTCCTTTCTTGCTGCCTGATTTGTTTTTTGCGCTGCAGCGCGGGCAATGAAGTGCTGCAATGCGAACGATACGGGATGTTTCTGTGTTTGAGGAACAACCTGGCTGCTGACTGGATCATAACATAAAACAAGAACAGAGCTCAATGCCGTTTTCCGAAAAACGACAGTCCTTTTGTGCAGAATGAACAGCAGAATCGGCAGATTCCAATACGCTTTTCCTAAAATGTATTGTTTTTTCTTGAAAAAAACGTGGAAATTTGCGCAGGAATGGGCTATGATGAAAGAAGCTTCCGGATTTTTCCGGGGAGGCCTGTTTCTGTTCGCATAGAGGAAGCGCAGAAATGAAATGGGAGAACAAGGCGGAAGATTCTGAGGGGATATTCTGTAAAAAGAGGGGGAACGGGATTTGAGGCAAACGGAAAAAAGGAAACGGACGGTATTCAGCAATCCGTATCTGATTTCCTATCTGGGACTGGCAGTGTTTTGCTGTATCACACTGAGCGTATTATTTCTTTCCATCAATCTGGAAAATCTTCAGCGTAAGGAAGAAACATATATTCAGGAGCGTCTGGATCTGGCGGCAGAAGATT
>CAJMMH010000344.1 GCA_905214365.1 uncultured bacterium | reverse complement strand
GCGCTCAGAAGCCTCAGGGTCAACCAACAAAAATTGAGAAAAGGAGGGAAAATAAAACAAACTACCGGAAGGAAGGACAGAAATGAGTAAACGGAAAGACAAAGGAAGAGATAAAATGGTTGACGAAGGATTACGCGGAAATGAGCGGATTGAAGAGGCGATTGCGGTACTTCAGGAGGAAGTGTCGCAGGAAATGCTGGCGCATACGCTGACAGTAATCCGCAGACGGATGCGCGAGGGAGGCCAGGTGATCCTTGCTGTTGAAATGCCTCAGGGAGATGAGCAGATTAAAGTACAGACGATTACGACAGCGGACGGCGGCATCTGGTGGGCGGCGTTTACCAGCTTCAATGAAGAATTGAAGGGCGGCGGAAATGTAAAGTCGACATTTCTGACAGATCTGGATCAGCTATTTGAGACAGCACTGACGGCGCAGGGAATCCGCGGCGTGATCATCAATCCGTGGAACCGAACCATTATGCTGGATAAGACGTTGATTCAGATTGTCCTCGGAAACCGGCAGGAAGAAAAACAGCAGGAAGCAGAGAAGGGAAAAGAGACCGAAGCAGACAGAAGTGAAAGAGAAAGCGGTCCAAAGCCAGAAGAACGCAATGGAAATAGCGGTGAAAACGAGGCAGCGGAGCATGAAACGAAGTAAATACGAAATTGATATGTGCAGCGGAAGCATCATGGATAAGCTGATTTCATTTTCTCTTCCGCTGATGATCTCCGGAATATTGCAGCTGCTGTTCAATGCAGTGGATATTATTGTTGTCGGTCGTTTCAGCGGAAGCGAAGCGCTTGCGGCAGTTGGCTCAACCAGCGCGCTGATTAATGTCTTTACGAATCTGTTTATCGGAGTATCCCTTGGCGCCAATGTTCTTGCCGCGCGATTTTACGCATCCGGAAAAGACCAGGAAATGTCGGAAACCGTACATACTGCAATTACGCTCGCACTGATCAGCGGTGTTTTGATGCTGTTTATCGGTGTTTTCTTTGCAAGAGGGGCGCTGGAGCTGATGGACACGCCAGATGACGTGATTGAGCTGTCAACGCTCTACATGAAGATTTATTTCTGCGGTATGCCATTTTTTATGCTTTATAATTACGGAGCGGCAATTCTGCGTGCGGTCGGCGATACGAAGCGTCCGCTGATGTTTTTGATTCTATCCGGTTCTCTGAATGCGGTGCTGAATCTGATTCTTGTCATTGTATTCCATCTGGACGTAGCGGGAGTTGCGATTGCAACTGTGATTTCACAGATGCTGTCCTGTATTCTGGTACTTCGATGCCTGTATCGGTCGGAAGGAAGCTATCAGCTTCGGTTCCGGAAACTTAAAATTCATTGGGGATATACAAAGCAGATTTTTGAGGTAGGAGTACCGGCAGGTATTCAGAGCATGGTTATCAATTTTTCCAATGTCCTTCTGCAGTCATCAGTCAACTCGTTTGGTTCCGTTGCAATGGCAGGATATACGGCAGCTAATAATGTCCTCGGCTTCCTCTTCACATCTATTGATTCGGTTGCGCAGGCGTGCATGAGCTTTACCAGCCAGAATTATGGTGTCGGAAATGCAAAGCGCATGGACCGGGTACTTGTTGACTGCATGGTCCTTTCCGTTTGCGCTGCAGGTGTACTGGGCGGGGGCGCGTATGTATTTGGTACACAGATAATTGGCATTTATACCGAGGATCCGGCTGTCATTCAGAGCGGTATGGAAATTCTGTCCTACACGACGTTGACTTACTTCCTGTGCGGACTGATGAATCTGTTTCCAGGCGCGCTGCGAGGTATGGGGCGTTCTGCAATTCCCATGATTTTTTCCATCATTGGAACCGTCGGAACAAGAATTGTCTGGATTTACCTGATCTTTCCGGTATACCGGTCACTGGATATTCTGTTTATTTCCTATCCAGCATCGTGGATTATTACGATCGTGATGCAAGTGACCTACTATATTTTTGTCCGCAGAAAGGTGCATAAACAGCTTACATCCTGTGGATAACCGCAGAAAAAAAATCATCGGATTGGTGGATATACAGAAAAACATAAATGTGCTCTCGGAATCTTTTTGTGCTTGATTTTACGAGAAGATTTTTTGTCAGATGTGTTCAAATTTTTGAGGCGTACGCGGTGCGTACGTTGATAAAATTTGAACGCGGCTGGCGGAAAATCGGCCGTAAAAGCAAGTGCAGAAAAGACTCCGAGAGTACATATAAGAAATATGGAGGTAAGAACAGAAATATGGAGATAAGAACAGCAACATTAAATGATCTGGATGCGGTAGCCGCAGTGGAAGCGGCATGCTTTCCGGCAGCAGAGGCTGCGTCCAAAGAAGAGTTTGAGCAGCGTCTGATCTGGTACGGCAGGCATTTCTGGCTGCTGTTTGATCAGGGACGGTTAATTGCATTTGTCGATGGAATGGTCACCAATGAAGCGGATCTGACTGATGAAATGTATGAGAAAGCAGAAATGCACCGGGAAGATGGAGCCTGGCAAATGATATTTGGTGTAAATACGCTGCCGGAGTACCGTCGGCAGGGCTGTGCTGCCCGGCTGTTAGAGCAGGCAATTGCAGACGCAAAGAAGCAGGGAAGAAAAGGCCTTGTGCTGACCTGCAAGGACCGCCTGATTCATTACTACGCAAAATTCGGATTTGTCAATGAAGGAAAATCCGAATCCGTACACGGAAACGCAGTCTGGTATCAGATGAGACTGACGTTTTAACAAATCAAGGAAGTCCCCTGCTTCAAGAATATCCGCTTTCAGAAAAAGCCGCAGATATGT
>CAJMMH010000343.1 GCA_905214365.1 uncultured bacterium | reverse complement strand
TATTTCGCAACGCGCGCGGCACCGTTTTCGCCGGACATTGCCTCAGCGATATCAACATGATTTTTCAGTGCGGAAAGCTCGCCGAAAGAAGCGAGGGTATCCAGGTTTTTCCATGCTGCCATAACAAAATCCTCCTTTGATTGGACGGTCCGTTTTTCCGGAAACCGCCGTCTTTATTGATTATACAAAAAAAACACAGGGATTTCAACCGCAAACCGAAGATAGCATGTTAAAATTTAAACAAAAGAAAAAATTAAAAAACACTTGCGTCTTTGAAAGATTTGTGATATAGTTTCACTGTTGAAAGTCCGGCGTATTTCTGCGTACCGGGCAAGAAGTTCAGGGGATGGTCGGAAACCATCTACCGAGGAAGAAGAGGTGAAAGTAATGCAGGAAGCAATTCAGCCAAAGTATTATCAGGCAAAGGTTGTATGCAACTGTGGCAATGAGTTTGTCACTGGTTCAACCAAGCCGGAAATCCACGTAGAAATTTGTTCCAAGTGCCATCCGTTCTACACCGGACAGCAGAAGTCTTCAAGTGCTCGTGGTCGTATTGAGAAGTTCAATCGTAAATACGGTCTTACAAAGTAAGATTAATATGACAGAGGACAGGTTGGGATTCAGAACAGGGATCTCAACCTCTTTTGTTATATTAGAGCGTGTTTGAAAAATCATTCCTGCAAATTGTGACGTACATCTTGCGGAATTTTTTTCAAACACGCGTTAGCCCCGATTCATTAATGTACTATCGGAATCTCTTATGCTGCGGCTGATTTTCCGCCGCAAAGGCAGGTACAACGAGATTTCGAGAGCACATATTACAGTTTTGGGGAAAATAATGCATGTGCTTTCGAAATTCCATTGTATCTGAATTTGCGGGAGCGCGTATGATTGGCAGGAGGAGAAGAGATGAAATCATCGGGTATCGGCGGCCAGGCGGTCATGGAAGGGATCATGATGCGCAACGGTGACAGATATGCGGTCGGGGTCAGAAAATCAAACGGCGAAATCGTAGTGAAAAAAGATACCTATCGGGGAGTGGCGGCCAAGTGCCGTCTGTTTTCGCGTCCCTTTATCCGGGGATTTTTCAGTCTGATCGATTCGCTGGTTCTTGGAATGAAAAGCCTGACCTTTTCGGCGGATCAGTTCGCGGAGGAAGAAGAGGAAGAAGAGCCGGGACGTTTTGAAAAGTGGCTCGAAGACAAGTTCGGCGATAAGCTGGAAAAGGCAATCATGGATCTGACAATGGTGATTTCCGTATTGCTGGCGGTACTGATTTTTATGGTATTCCCGACGCTAGTATCCAGCTGGATGCGCCCGGTTCTCGGAAACGGGTTCTGGATGGCGCTGTTTGAAGGCGTACTTCGGATTGCCATTTTTATTGCGTATGTCGGTCTGGTTTCTCTGATGAAGGATATTCGCCGTACATACATGTATCACGGAGCGGAGCATAAGTGCATCAACTGCATTGAACATGGACTGGATCTGACGGTTGACAATGTGATGAAAAGTTCAAAAGAGCATAAGCGGTGCGGAACCAGCTTTATGCTGATTGTTATGGTGATCAGTATTCTGTTTTTCCTGGTAATCCGTCCGGAAAATATCTGGCTGAAGGTTCTGACCCGCGTGATTCTGATTCCTGTAATTTCTGGCGTTTCCTATGAGTTTCTGCGTCTTGCGGGAAGCAGTGACAGCAAGCTGGTTGATCTGCTCAGCCGTCCGGGACTGTGGCTGCAGGGACTGACTACCAAGGAGCCGACACCGGATATGGTCGAGGTTGCAATCCAGGCAGTCGAGGCGGTCTTTGACTGGAAAAAGTATCTGGCTGATAATTTCCCGCAGAAACAGGGAGAACAGGGATGAAGACAACTTACCGCAGGCTGCTGGCGGATACAGAAGAGCAATTGGAGCAGGCCGGCGTTTCAGATGCTGCCTGTGATGCGTGGCAGCTGTTCTCTGCCTGCTTTTCGGTTGACCGCAGCCGGTATTTTCTTGACCGAGACTGTGAGATGGAACTTTTGCCGGATCAGGAGTCGCGCTTTTTCTCATTGCTTGAAAAGAGAAAAAAGCGGATTCCGCTTCAATACCTGCTTGGCAGCCAGGAATTTATGGGGTTGTCGTTTCTTGTATCGGAATCTGTGCTGATCCCGCGGGCGGATACGGAAACGCTGGTGGAAGCGGTTCTTTCCGACTGTCCAAAGGAAAAGAGAGCGAAGCTCTGTGTGCTTGATGTCTGTACCGGAAGCGGATGCATTGCAGTATCGCTGGCGCATTTCGGCGGATTTTGCCGGGTGGATGCGTCTGATCTTTCCAAAGACGCGCTTGCAGTGGCAGAAATCAATGTAAAAGAAAATCATGTGCCGGTTCGCCTGATTCAGTCGGATCTGCTGTCCGGAATTGCCGGCAGTTATGATATTCTGGTATCCAATCCGCCGTATATTGCCGATCAGGTGATTGAGGAACTGGAGCCGGAGGTCAGAGACCATGAGCCAAGGCTGGCTTTGAGCGGGGGAGAGGATGGCCTGGCCTGTTATCGGCGGCTGATCAATGAAGCGCCTGGCAAGCTGAACGCAGACGGCCGAATTTACCTGGAAATCGGCTATGACCAGGCAGAGGCAGTTGCCGGGCTGCTTATGGCAAATGGCTTTGAAGAGATTCATGTCAGAAAGGATCTGGCAGGAAATAACCGTGTTGTCAGCGCTGTGTGGAAGGGATAATTGTCCGGATGCGGGAGCGCGGCCAAAACGAGTGAATGACAGAAGGAGAAATTAGTATGTTTGACAGGCTGGAGGAAATATTG
>CAJMMH010000342.1 GCA_905214365.1 uncultured bacterium | reverse complement strand
ATATTCTCAGCAGGTACTCTTATAAGACATTTCTGATTCATCATGTAATTATTTGTTTTCTGACGCCGAAATTAAAGCCATATCTGCAGAATACAGGAATGATCCTGGTTCTGTTTGCGGCTGAAATTTTGATAATGGCAATTGCCGGAGTTGTTCTGAAATTTATTGCAGACAGATGCATTAAGCTTCTGTCACAGAAATGTTCATAAGTATGCGGCTGGGTGGGAGTACATGCAGGGTGAAAAAGGGAGGTATTCTCGGAATCTCTCATGCATCTGGTTTTGCGGCTGGTTTTCCGAGAACACAGGGAAAGGGAGAGAAACAGTGGCGGAACTGGTAAATGAAGAAAAGAGTCTTTACCTGCGGGTGTATCATTATTACAGGGAACTGATCCGTCAGGGGCGCATGACGGAAGGCAGCCGCCTGCCATCGATCCGGCAGTGCGCGGCACAGCTGCAGATCAGCCGGACAACGGTGGAGTCTGCGTATCTGCAGCTGGCAGCGGACGGATATGTGATTGCGCGTCCGCAGAGCGGGTATTATGTAACCGGAAGGCATACAGGGGAAAATAATGACGCGGCTGTCTGGCAGGAAGAGCCGGAAACCCTGCGTATCCAGTATGATTTTTCTTCCGGATCAGTTGACCGGGAAAGCTTCGATTTCGGAATCTGGAGACGGTATATCAAAAGCGCGCTCAGACAGGATGAGCGACTGCTTTCCTACGGAGAACCGCAGGGAGAACGGGAACTGCGCGAAGCACTTGCCGGATATCTGGCGCAGACGCGCAATGTGATTTGCCGTCCGGATCAAATTGTTGTCGGGGCGGGAACGCAGTGCCTGCTGCAGATGCTCTGTCCGATGCTGAAAACGGAAAAGGTTGTTTCTTTTCCGTCGCTGTCGATGGTGCAGCCGATCACGGTGTTTCGGGATTATGCATATGAAATTCATCGGAAGGACAAGGATGCCGCGGTTATTTATGTATCGCCGTCCCGCATGAACCGGATGGGGGATGTGATGCCGGTATCGAGGCGGCTTGAGCTGCTGCGGCACGCGGAGCAGAATAAAAGCCTGATTATTGAGGACGATTACGAGAGTGAGTTCGGAGACAGCACACATCCGGTCCCGTCTCTGTACGGGCTTGCGGGCGGGCATGGCGTTGTGTATCTGGGCACCTGCTCCAGATTGCTTCTGCCTTCGATCCGGATCAGCTATATGGTGCTGCCGGACAGCCTGGAGCAGGCGTACCAAAAGCGCTGCAGCTGTCTGAATCAGACGGCCTCCAAGGCGGAGCAGATTGCACTGGGTCAGTTTATCCGGGACGGACATATGGAAGCAACGATTCGGAGACTGCGGAGATTGTACCGGGCAAAGACGAAGCGGCTTTATCAGGCATTGAGCAGACAGATAACGGAACCGGGGAGGCTGCAGGAACATAATCTTTGCGTGACTGCGGTACTGAAGCCGGAAACCGATCCGCAGGCGTTGACAGCAGCGGCGCGGAAAGCAGGTATTTGTTTCGATGGCGTGGAAACTGGCGCAGAAGGGATTAGCCGAATTGTTTTGTCATCACTGACAATCCCGGCGGAGCAGATCGAAGAAGCGGCTGCAGCTGCGGCAAAATTCCTGATATGAGACAATTTTAATGAAAATATAAAAAAATCACACGATTGTGCGGCGGAATCTGCTTGAATGTTGTCGAGGAATGCGATACAATAGATTGCACGAAAAAAGAGGAGGAAAAAACCGTTGAAAGAGAGAATTCAGCAGTTGGCACAGGGGAAAATTCAGGTAGAACTGCCTGATCTTGCGTTTTTCCCGGAAAGTCTGAACCGGGAAGTTCCGGTCGGAGTTGTCATCAGCTTGGAAGTATTGGTAAAAAGCAGAAATAAGGTTCCTTTCAAGGGGTTTTTCTACTCATCGGATGAGCGGGTAAAGGTACTGACTCCGGCGATGGCGGGGCAGACCGGGAGCATTACCCTGGAAATTTCGACCAGAAGCTGCAGCGTGCATGATGTGATCGAGCGAGAACTTCAGATGGTCAGCAACGCGGGCGAGCGCTGCCTGCCGTATCGTCTTATGATATCAGGAGGCGATAGCTTTGAAAACTGGCCGAAGACCATAGAGGCATTTGTCGATCTGGTAAAAAGTGATCACCGGAGAGCGCTGCGGATGTTTACGTCCGCGCAGTTTATCCATCTTCCGTTTCTGGCGGAGCCGGAGACTGCAGCTGTTTATGAAGGGATACGGGCTGGCGGAAATGATGAGCAGGCGCTCGAAGCATTCCTTGCGGCGTGCGGCGCAAAACAGCCGATACAGTTTTCTATTGATCAGATTTCAGCCGCGTTAGAGCTCGCAGCCGGGCAAAGCGGTCGGGGAGAGATTCCGGTTCATATTAATACGTGGGGTCGGGTAAAGATCTGTATTTATTCCGATATGCCGTGGCTGACGGTTGAAAAGTCTGTGATGACGGAAAAGGACTTTACGGATGGAGAGTCTGTGATCCGTTTCCGTGTGGATGCCGGGCAGATGCACGGCGGGAAGAATACCGGCGAGCTTCTGATCAAGAGCGATACGCAATCCGTTACTTTTTTTATCCATGCAGATCTGGAAGCAGCACCAAGACAGAAGGGAATTATTTCCAGAGATACGGTATCCGGTCTGTACCGGCTGATGCTGGATTTTATTAATGGTACATATGAAGAGCCGGTCATTCTTCAGAACATGGATCGTACGCTTACGGGATGTATGAAAAAGTATCCGGGCGAGATCAGCCTGTATTTGTATCGTGCGTGGGGTCTGATGGAAGAGGGACAGATCAAG
>CAJMMH010000341.1 GCA_905214365.1 uncultured bacterium | reverse complement strand
CCTCCTGATACAAGCAAGTCCCCACCCACTGCTTATTGCTCTTCGCAATGGAAGCCGGGACTTCCTTGATTTGTTAAAAATACCGCACAGTCACCGGTCCAATCAGACCGGACGGTTCTATCGGCATCGTCATTGAGAAAAAGTCTCTCTGCCGGTTTGCGAGTGTGTTTACCACTTCTGCGGTCAGCAGATTGCTTCCTTTCCGAACCAATCTGCTAATATCAAACCGGTACGGCGGCGCAACCCTGACACCGGCATCTTCCCCATTGACAAGCAGATGCACCGTTTCATAAACCTCTCCCAGGTCCAGCTCACAGGTATCCGTGTCCGGCAAAACAAACGTAGTTTCATACCGCAGCACACCGCAAAAACGCGGATGATTTCGGCAAAAGTCCCCAAGTGCCGCATCCGACTGCGGCACAAAGGCTTCCGTTCCGGTTTCCTTTGTCTCGATCGTCCAACCATCCGCAGCCAGTGAAATGGTCTGCAGCTTGCCTGCTGTTTTTGCCTCTTTCCACCGCTGTGCAATCCCCTGCTTTTCCGCCAGCTTTTTTGCCAATGGTATACAGCTTCCGATATACAGGATCTTCATTTCTCCGATTTCCAGATCAAGGCGAAGAGCCTGTTCATCGATCCATTCACACGGCTTCACCGTATTTTCCCATGCGTCATACCAGCAGCTATTCTTGCTGTCTGCCCTGTGACTGCCGCCGCAGAATTGGTGCAAACAAAGCTCCGTATGAATTGCGTCTGTCTCTGATTGGTTCATAAACAGCCAGAACTCTCCGTCTTTCTGCCTGTAATGATAATAACGCAGCCATGGCTCCCGTTCTTTTGTCTTCATTTCTCCGATGCCAAACAAACGCAGTGTTTCCGGCAGCATGCCAGGCTCGCAGACAGTCACGTTCTTCTGATCCGGATTGACCCATTCTGTCAGACTGCCATCCTCCTGCAGTGCCGCCGGTTTCTGCCCGGCAATGACAATCTGCAAACCTTCCACTGCCGCCTGGCTCAGCCAGTCCGCCAATTTTGCCGGAATACACTGACTGCCTGCAAGAACCAGCACAGAAACCTGCTCATTTCCCCAGCACAGCCGTCCCTGGTCGGCAGACATCCCAACAAGCGCGTCAATCGGAAGAATTTCATAATCAATCTGCGCCCGAAGGAGCTCCTTTCCTACTGCCTCCACCGGAAGGTACGCGCCCGCCCACTCCTGCTCTGCCGGATATACTACCGCAGCAGCCGGAACATGCGCGCCGCCGGAAGTCAGATGGCTGACACGATTGCAATACTCCATCAGGTTCTTAAAATACGGAAACTGCGGATTCATGCCGCGGGCATAAAAATGCGGCGGGCAGTCCGGATCCGGGAACTCCTTCATCGTAAACGCATGCGGGACAAAGTAATTAACGCCATTGACCAGCATGTGATCAAGCAGCCATTTCATTAGCTTCAGTCCTTCTGCCCAGCCATACGCGCCGAATACCTCGCACAAAGATCTTCCATGTTTTTTCGGATCGAGATGCGCAAGAGAAGTGCCGAGCTTCGCCAGCGCATAGTGATACAGTTCTCCGTGATAGCCAAGCTCTCCGCCGACACTATGGAACCGGCAATCGTCCAGTCCTGGACGGATCTGCTGGAGTACCACGTCAATCCCGGCCATATCCTGCCCCCACAGCGCATGAAAATAATGCCCGGCTCCCAGTCCCATATGCGCATGGGTTCCGCCGTCCTCAATCACATGGCCAATGTACTCCACACCATGCGCCCGGCACCAGTCTCCGATCTGTCCGCAGAAATTTTCTCCATACAGCCGCGCTGCCAGATCTGCGAACTGCATCCGGCACAATCCGCTCCGGTTCTGCCCAGGTTCCGTATCCGGAGTCGTCCAGAGTGCCGTCAGATTTACCGCAAAATCCACGCCCCACAATTCCTTCAGCTGCGCTTTCAATGTCTGGCTCCACGGCAGCTTCATATTGGGCTTTCCGATATTTGCGTCATGCACATACTCGCCGCCGCAGTTTCCGATTTCCGGTTCGTCCGAAAAGAACCCTGCAAACGTTTTTCCGAAATCATCTTTATAATGTGTATAGTGCGGCTCATATACCTGATCAATAAAGTAACGGACCGCGTCGTGATCGATCGTATTAATATAATTTTTCCGTCCAGTTCCTTTTCTGGTCGTTTTGATTACATGCACACACCAGAGTCCGTCCGGAACATCAACGAATACTCTTCCGTCCGCAGTCACCTGATCAGTCAGATCATACACCTCAGTGAGGCGGTTCGCATCTTCACGATCCCGCCGTCCCATTGTCACTGCAACCAGCTCTTCACCCGGTTCCAGCATGACAAGCACGCTCCGTCCCTTCTTCGGACCGACAAGATCCACGCCGTACTTGATCAGATACACCTTGCCATACGGCGAATCCGGTGTAATTTTCCCGTTGCAGAAGCCAGATGGAAAATGCGCGTCATCAAGCACCCAAACCCGCATGTCCAACTCTTTTGCCTTCGCCAGAATCACATCCAGATCCCGCCACCAGCCTTCGCCTGCAAAATCTGGATGCGGCCGGGACTCCACGCAGACTGCCCCGATCCCGCTGTCATGGATTTTTTCCATTCCCTCTTCCAGCAGCTCCCTGGACTCCCCATGCTGCCAGAAAAACGGAAGAATATAATTGGCCGCCCTTCCCTGCAAAACTTCAATCAATCTCTGCTCCATCTTTTTTCCTTTCTGTCTGCCTTGTTATTTCCTCCAGTACAACGGATATGCCGCATTTTTTTAACAAATCAAGGAAGTCCCCTGCTTCAATTGCGAAGAGCAATAAGCAG
>CAJMMH010000340.1 GCA_905214365.1 uncultured bacterium | reverse complement strand
CCTTGACTTTTTCAGAATTCTTATGCTATAGTGAGGTTTGGAAAACTAAGCCGTGAGGGAGTAGTTTGCGCTGGATGCGTGATTTGTCAACAGACTCGATATCAGGTGATATCTGGCAAATCTTAAAAAATGAGACTCATGTGTGACCGTTCGATGGAGCGGCGCACATGGGTCTTTTCTTACTTTACAGGAAGTTGCTTTCCAGTAAGTAAAAAATGCTCCGCAAGGATGCGCACTGCGACGTACAATGCAGAGCAGATGTCGCAAGCGACCGCCGCAGGCGCGAGAATGAGCCAAGGCCCGTTCTTTATTCTTCGGCAGGCAGAATTTTTATTCCTTGCAGCGGTCAGAAAGCACAGCAGGAGAAGAGGAGAATTGAGTATGCAACAGTGGATTAATGCGGCACCGCTGCCGGCAGTAATACTGCTTCTGGCAGTCGGATTTGTGTTCTTGGTAAAGGGAGCGGATTTTTTCGTTGAGGGAAGCTCCAGCGTGGCGAAAAAGCTGAAGGTTCCTTCCATTATTATTGGACTGACAATTGTAGCGATGGGGACGTCGCTCCCGGAAACAGCAGTCAGCGTAACTGCGTCTCTGGTTAACAATAATGAGCTGGCAATCAGCAACGTTGTTGGCTCCAACATTTTTAATCTGATGTTTGTGATCGGTGTCTGTTCCATTCTCGCGCCGATTCTGGTAGCGAGGGAGACGATTACCAGAGATATTCCGTTTTCTATTATTTGCGCGCTGCTGCTTCTGGTGCTGGGGATTTTGGGAATCGGCGATGCGTCCGGCATGACACTCGGCCATCTGGACGGTATTGTATTCCTGATTCTGTTTGCCGGGTACATTCTTCTGATGGTAAAGAGCGCGCTGAAGGCGAGAACGACGGAAAGTCTCATGGAAAGAGCTGATGGGTTTGACGGCGAGGAATTGAAGGTACTGTCGTACCCGAAGAGCATCCTCTTTATCGTACTCGGCGCGGCGGCAATCGCGTTCGGCGGCGATCTGACTGTTGATACGGCAAGCCGGATTGCGATTGATCTTGGTATGAGCCAGACGTTAGTCGGTCTGACGATTGTTTCCATCGGCACGTCTCTGCCGGAGCTGGTAACATCAATTGTCGCGGCGAGAAAGAACGAAGTGGATATGGCGGTCGGAAATGCGGTCGGCTCCAATGTGTTCAACATTCTGATGGTACTTGGAATCGCGTCCGCAATCAATCCGGTTGCGCTGATCCGGGAAAATATCATCGATATCTGGATTCTGATCTGTTTTTCCGCTGTTGTATGGATTTTTGCCGCATGGAAAAAGAAGATCGGGCGCCGGGAGGGAATTGTGATGACGCTGATGTATCTGGTATACGCGGTTTATATTATTTTAAGATAAACCTGATTCTGTATCATTGACATGTCGTATGAAAATACGGTACAATTTGTGATGAAAGTTCTGAACGGCAGTTGTGGGAGCGCTGCAGGTGTGAGCAGGAGGATATGCTTATGGCCAATATGACAAAACTGGCGCTGGAGGCGGCGCTGAAAAAGGAACTGCTGTCGAAGCCGCTGGATAAAATCACGATCAATGATTTGACGGAAGCCTGCGGGATCAGCCGGATGACGTTTTATTACCATTTTAAGGACATTTACGATCTGGTGGAATGGGTCTGCGTGGAGGATGGAACCAAAGCGCTGCAGGGGAAAAAAACCTACGAAACCTGGCAGGAAGGCTTGTGCCAGGTATTTGAGGCGGTGCTGGAGAACCGACCGTTTATTATGAATGTTTACCGGGCGGTCAGCCGGGAAAAGATTGAAAGCTACTTAAACAAGCTGACCTATCAGCTGATTGCCGATGTGGTTGAGGAAAAATGCGCCGGACTGGAGCTAGAGAAGGAAGATAAGAAGTTTATCGCGGAATTTTACAAATACGGTTTTGTCGGCGTCATGCTGGACTGGATCGGAAAGGGTATGAAGGACGATTACCGGAAGATTGTGGAAAAAATGGCAGTTACGGTGAATGGAAGCATCGCAAATTCCATTGAGAATTTTGAAGCGGTCGGAAAATAAAACTTTACAAAAACGGCAGGGTGTCAGATTTTTTATCACTCTGCCGTTTTTGTAAATTGTTTTTCCGGAAAAAAAGGAATACTATAAGGGCACAGGCAAGAAATACAGAAAAATCAGAAAGGCGGTAAACGAGATGTCGAATAAGAAAGGTTTCAAATTGGGACTGGCAGCGTTAGCAGCAGGAGCGGGCGCGGTGGCACTTGCTTCCAAGAGCCAGAAGATGGAAGAAGAGAAGAAGGAAAGAAAAGAAGCTGTTGCGAAAGCAAAGAAAGAATACCGCAATACAGAGCGCGGCAAGCACGAGAAGAACAGCAAGGGTATTTATTATACAAACGGAAACTATGAGGCATTTGCAAGACCGAAGAAGCCGGAAGGCGTTGATGAGAAGAGCGCGTATCTGGTAGGAAGCGGACTTGCTTCTCTGGCAGCAGCATGCTTCCTGGTACGTGATGGCCAGATGCCGGGATCTCATATTCACATCCTGGAGGCAATGGATATCGCAGGCGGCGCGTGCGACGGTATTTTCGATCCGACCAGAGGCTATGTAATGAGAGGCGGACGCGAAATGGAGAATCATTTCGAGTGTCTGTGGGATCTGTTCCGCAGCATTCCATCCCTTGAGGTTCCGGGCGCATCGGTTCTGGATGAGTATTACTGGCTGAATAAGGAAGACCCGAACTACTCTCTGTGCCGCGCAACCGAGAGCCGCGGACAGGACGCGCATACCGACCAAACGAATCGACTTCCGCCGACACCTTTACCGACTGCTCACGCAAAGCACTGGC
>CAJMMH010000339.1 GCA_905214365.1 uncultured bacterium | reverse complement strand
GAAGAGGGCGGCATGGTTTACAAGCTGGCGGGTGCATGGAATGTCGGTATTTTAGTTTTTCTGGTCATGCTTGGAATTTTGGTTGCACTTTTAAACAAAGCAGGGGGGTCCGCCGCGTTCGGAAAGTGGGCATCGAAGCACATCAAAACAAGGGTCGGCGCGCAGCTGTCTGTCATGGTGCTCGGTGTATTGATTTTTGTCGATGATTATTTTAACTGCCTGACGGTCGGGAGTGTGATGCGTCCGGTAACGGATCGGCATAAGGTATCAAGAGCCAAGCTTTCTTACCTGATTGATGCGACTGCGGCTCCGGTCTGTATCATTGCGCCGATCAGTTCCTGGGCGGCGGCAGTGACATCTTCCGTACCGGCAGATTCCGGAATCAATGGATTTTCTGTGTTTCTCCAGACAATTCCGTACAATCTGTACGCAATTCTGACGCTGGTAATGTTAGTCGCGATTACAGTACTGCGAGTTGATTTCGGTCCGATGAGAAAGCATGAGCTCAATGCGATTGCGGGCGACCTGTTTACAACACCGGGCAGACCATATGAACGGAATGAAGAAGAGATTGCAAAGGAAAACGCGCATGTGTTGGATTTGGTGCTTCCGGTTGTGGTGCTGATTGTAAGCTGTATAACGGCGATGGTGTATACGGGAGGCTTCTTCGACGGCATATCGTTTGTTGATGCGTTTGCTGCTTCCGATGCGTCCGTCGGACTGGTGCTTGGAGGGGCAGTTACGCTGGTGTTCACGTTCATTTATTATATGATGCGTGATGTTCTGTCATTTCAGGAATTTACCGAGTGTATTCCGATGGGGTTCCAGTCGATGATTGCGCCGATTCTGATTCTGACGATGGCGTGGACGCTGTCCGGTATGACCAACCTTCTCGGTGCGAAGGAGTTTGTTGCAAGGCTGGTAGCCGGATCGGTCAATGCGATGCAGGGCTTTCTGCCAATGGCAATTTTCCTGGTAGCGGCACTTCTGGCATTTGCGACGGGTACTTCCTGGGGTACATTCAGTATTCTGATTCCGATTGTGATTGGTGTATTCCCGGAAGGGCAGATGATGATCATTTCCATCGCATCCTGTCTGGCGGGCGCGGTCTGCGGCGATCATTGTTCTCCGATTTCAGATACGACGATTATGGCTTCCGCAGGCGGTCATTGCGAGCATGTCAACCATGTGACAACGCAGCTGCCGTATGTGCTTGTTGTAGCTGCAGTGTGTCTGACCGGGTATTTTTTGATCGGTGTACTGCAGGCAGTTGGATTGGGCGGTCTGTCATGGATTGCGCTGCCATTTGGAGCGGTGCTGTTGATCGGAATTCTTTTCGCAATTCGGGCAAGAACAGGAAAAGAAGAAAAGTAACGGATTTCACAGAAAAGCGGATATGCGGAGCATTTCAAAAGGCTCCGGCATATCCGCTTTTTGCGATGATGGAAATACTGAAATCCCGTGGACACAAAAGAAAGCACCGTGGTATAATATGCAAACAGCCATTTTTAAACACGCTCTAGTTTACAAGGCAACGATACGATTGAAAATGAGGAAAAGACGATGAAACAGATCACAGGAAGCAGTCTGCAGGAAATCTGCGCGGCCTTTGGCATTCAGACGCAGCCGCAGGCCTATGGAAACGGACATATCAATGATACCTATTTCTGCCGGGTTGAACCGGAAGCGGGGAGCGCAGCCGAAAATGATTTGAACAGGCAGGTGTCTGAAACAGGGAAAAAAGAAGAGAAACAGACAGCCGTGATTTTACAGAGGTTAAACACGGAGATATTCCATGATCCGGAAGCAGTTATGGAAAATATCGGGCGTGTGACAGCGTATCTGAAGGAGCGGCTTGTAAAAGAAGGGAAGGATCCGCTTCGCGGGACACTGACCGTCATTCCGACGGCAGACGGGGAACGGCTCGTACAGGATAAAAATGGAAATGTCTGGCGGATGTACCGTTATATTGAAGATTCTGTGAGTTATGAAGAGGCAAATCCGAAGCTCCTGTATCAGACTGGAAAGGCGTTTGGACGATTTCAGGTAATGCTGAAGGAATTTCCGGCGGAAACGCTCCATGAGACAATTCCGGAGTTTCATAATACAAAAATGCGGCTTGACCAGCTGGAGCAGGCAGTCCGGGAAAACAGGGCAGGCAGAGCGGTGCAGGTCGCGGCAGAACTGGAGCAGGCGCGGCGGTTTTCCAGTTATGCGTCTTTGATTATGGATGGACTGGAAGACGGTTCCATACCGTACCGCGTCCTGCATAACGATACCAAGCTGAACAATGTGCTGTTTGACCGGCAGTCCAACGAAGCGCTCTGCGTCATTGACCTAGATACGGTGATGCCTGGATCATTGTTATTTGATTATGGAGACGCGCTGCGCTATGGTGCTTCCAGCGGAAAAGAAGATGAGCCGGATCTGAGCCGCATCTGGTTTGATCTGGGAAAATTTGAAGCGTTCACCAGGGGATTTCTGGAGCAGACAGCATCCTTTCTGACAGAGCGGGAAAAAGAGCTGCTTCCGGTGTCGGCGCTGATTCTGACCTATGAGAATGGAATGCGGTTCCTGGCTGACTATCTGAACGGGGACTGCTATTATAAAATCAGCCGTCCCAGTCAGAACCTCGATCGCTGCCGGACACATCTGAAGCTGGCTGCGGATATTGAACGCAGACTGCCTCAGATGAAACAGATTGTCCTCGCAGTCCTCGATTCTGTCCTCCCATTCGGTTTTCTCTGACAGGATCTGCAGCTATAATGAAAGTAAAATTGGGAATATTATGCATTTGACAGGAGTGAGGAAATAATGTACTCTCGGAATCTTTTGGTGCTTGATTTTACGAGAAGATTTTTTGTCAGAT
>CAJMMH010000338.1 GCA_905214365.1 uncultured bacterium | reverse complement strand
ACTTTTGACGGGTACGAAACGCGTATATTGGAACAGAATGGTATGGATTTGGATGAGTACCGGATTACTTCGCTGGAATGGGATGGCGACGTTTACATGGATTCAGCAGGGATTTTGTGCCGCAATGCCATAGCGGCCGGGGATCAGCTGGTTCCGGTTTATGAGGTCAGTTATGAAGGAGCCGCTTCTTTTCCAGATCTGGAGCTGATTACCGACACAGACGAGTACCGGAGGACAACCGGATATCTGATTACCGCATGCGTTAGTTATCAGCGCGAAGAAAAGAAACAATCGGACGGACTGACCGATCAGATCACACAGGTGATGCAGCTGGGGCTGAATGTGCTTTCCGTTGTTTTTCTGCTGTTTCTGCTGCTGCGGAGAGGCAGGGCTTAGTTCTGTCTGAGCGGAGCGTGAACAGTAATCAGGAACAGCGAAAATGGGGCAAACAGGGCAAGTACGATGCTATACTTTTCGGAAACAGGATGCTATACTGAATCTATCAGAAGCCGGGATCCGGAACGCAGATAAGCAGTTTCGACTTTAAGGCGGAACGTGCCTGCATACTGACCGGCAGAACGGAGGTAAAAATGGAAGAGATATCATATCAGTATGGCAATCTTCCGATTCCAGGGGGCGGATATGTGACCGGACTGCTGTACCATCCAACGGAACGGGATCTTCTTTATGCGAGGACAGATATCGGGGGTACGTACCGGTTTGACCCGGAGAAGCAGCGGTGGATCAGCCTGATTCCGCATGTAACCCAGGAAGATCTGAGTGAAACCTATCCGATTTCGATTGCCCTGTGCGCGCAGATCCCATCGAAGCTGTATATTGCCTGCGGGATAAATGGCAGACCGCATGGGACGTTGGCCGTGTCGGAGGATTATGGAAATACCTTCCGGTATGAAACCATTCCGGTGATGATTCATGGCAATCTGAACGGACGGGGAACGGGGGAACGCCTGATCTGCGATGAAGAAAAAATAGGAAGACTGTATTTTGCGAGCCAGCAGGAGGGGCTTTGGGTCAGTGAAGACGGAGGGAATACCTGGAAAAAGCTGGAGGCGCTGAAGGAACAGTACCTGACGTTTGCGGCAAAAATCAAAGGTGCGCTTCTGGTTGGAACTGCGGGAGTAACAACGAGGAAGGCAACGATGCGGGGACACAGCCTGTATGTTTCCTATGACGGCGGAAAGAACTTTGAAGCGCTTATGGAGCCGCAGAGCTATGAGATCGAAGGATGCCGCCTGAACGGGTTAGTTGCGCAGCGATGGTGCAGGGACAGAAACCGGCTTTTTATTACCTTTGCGTCAACCGGAAGGCGTTCCTATGTATTGGAGAACGGATATAGCTGCGATTCTGGCGATTGTATCGATGGAAGACTTGCGGCGTACCGGATAGAGGACGATGGCACGCTGACATTTGAAAAGGAGATTACGCCGGGGCGGGCATCCGCAGTATCCGGAACCGGTCAGGATGCAATTATGCGGGGACAGATCCTGGAGTATGGATTTTCCGGCATCAGCGCATCGGTGCAGACACCGGGACTTCTTGTGGTAAGTACCATTGTTAAGGATGACGGAGACAGCATTTTTCTCTCTGAGGATAGAGGGGAAAGCTGGCGGCAGATTTTGTATGACCTGCAGGATGGCGTGATGAAATTCCGCGCGCCGTATATGCGGCCGGAGTGCAATGGAGGGCATTCGCTGATTCACTGGCTGAGCGATTTGAAGATAAATCCGTTTGATGATTCCGAGGCGTGGTTCAATACGGGAACAGGCGTATTCCGAACCAGAAACTTAAAGGAAACACCGTGTGTATTCAGCGATTGGTGTGATGGAATTGAGGAAACGGTTCATCTGAATGTATACAGTTTTCCAGACGGTCCGGTGCGGGTATTGGACATTGTCGGTGATCTTGGAGGATTTGCGTTTGAAGCGCTTGACCGGCCCTGCAGCAATTCCTTTGCCGATGCGGACGGAAACCGCTATATTACCTGTATCAATGCCGATTATTCTGATCTTCATCCGGAAACTATTGTTGTGACGGCGAGAGGGAACTGGAAGGGACTGACCAAAGGAGGGCTGATTCTTTCCCGCGATTACGGCAGATCATTTGAGCGTCTGCCGATGCCGTTCGGACTTTCCAAAGAGCTTGATCTGGCGCTTCATCAGATCGAGCAGCCCAATGTCAATGCCGGGTGGGCGGCAATCTCACCGGACTGCCGTACGATTGTCTGGTCGGTTGCTGACCAGATCCGTCTTCCGGTCAGCCGTCTTTTAGTCAGCAGCGACCAGGGAAAGACATTCCGCATTGCGGCTGTATATGACAGGAACGGGCAGCGGAAAACAGAGGGAAGCGTGAAGGTATTTGCGGATCGGTCAGACAGCGAGCTGTTTTATGCGTTCGGCGAACATTCTGATTTTTATATCAGTAAAGACGGGGGTGTGACCTATCGGGAATATCTGCTTCCAGATGAGTTCCCCAAGGTTGATTTTGGGCTGATTGACTGCGCCAATAAAACAGAGGTGCGGGGAGACTGCGGCCGTTATGGCGTCTTTTATCTGGCAGTTGGAGACGGCGGGCTCTGGAAGCTGATATACAATAAGAAATGGGACTGCGCGGACATAGTGCGGCTGACAGCGCCCGGCAATCCGGTTTACCGGGTCGGACTTGGCATTGGGGCAGGAGAAACCTCATTTCAGGGAATGAAGACGCTGTTTGTCAGCGCGGCAATCGACGGCGCTTACGGATTTTACCGGAGCGATGACGAGGGCAGCAATTGGGTGCGGATTAATACGAAAAAACAGATGTTTGGTGAGATTAATAGTATATCAGGGGACAGCCGCGAATACGGCGTGTTCTATCTGGCA
>CAJMMH010000337.1 GCA_905214365.1 uncultured bacterium | reverse complement strand
AAGAAAACAACAGCCCCAAGTTTTCCCCGGGGCCGGTTTGTTGCCTGTTTATTTGTGTTTCTCCGTCTTATGACCGGACATCGTACCAGAGGTTTCTGATTTCGAGGATGCCGCGTTCTGTACTGCTTCTCCCCGGCTGTCCGCATCCTTCCGGACGCTCTGGATAACATCTGCCATCAGCCGTTCTCTGGCTGCTTCATTGTCAACGCCCATTGCGAGAACCTGGTTCTGAAGCCGGATCTGATCCATCTGCATCTTCATGCTGACCATCTCCCTCTTCATATTATAGCACTCATTTTCCTGCTCCTGATAACGGGTTTTCATCTCGTCTGCCGCAAGCTTCATCCGCATATAATCGTCAGCCATATTCATCAGAATCATAATCTGACGGCTGCCGTACGGCTGCTTATTGAAGCCGGACTGGGAACGCATGCTCTGCAGTTTCTCATTGACATAGGCAGCGACCTCCTGCATATAGGCGCTGTCCCGGTCGCACCCAACCGTATAGACTTTATCATCAATTACAACATCGGTATAATTTTTTTCCATCATTCCTCACTCGCCTTACCATCCATGTATCCGTGGACATATATCATCTGTTAGTGTATCACATCCAACGAAAATACTCAACCACTGTTTTTTCGGTTTTCCACGATACATTACGGTGTCAGGCCAAGATGACGGTACGCGGCAGGCGTCGCGATGCGTCCGCGGGGCGTGCGCTGGATCAGACCGTTCTGAATCAGATACGGCTCATAGACCTCTTCTAACGTGCCGGAATCCTCGCCGAGTGCTGCCGCTAACGTATCGAGGCCGACCGGACCGCCGGAAAATGTGATGATAATCGCGTTGAGAATGGAGCGGTCTCCCTTGTCCAGTCCCAGCTTATCAACCTCCAGAAGGTCAAGCACATAATTGGCAACTTCTTTTGTAATCACTCCGTTGTAGCGCACCTGCGCAAAATCACGTACACGCTTAAGCAGACGGTTTGCCAGTCTCGGTGTCCCGCGGGAACGCCTGGCCAGTTCGCCAGCTCCCTCTTCATCCAACTTGACCGCCAATACATCTGCCGAGCGCAGCAGCACTGTTTTCAGCTCATCCTGCGTGTAAAACTCCAGACGGTCAATCACGCCGAAACGGTCCCGCAGAGGCGCTGTCAGAAGACCGACTCTTGTTGTTGCGCCGACCAACGTAAAATGCGGCAGATCCAGACGGATCGAACGAGCAGTTGCTCCCTTTCCAATCATAATATCAATTGCAAAATCTTCCATTGCCGGATACAAAATCTCTTCAACCTGACGGTTCATGCGATGAATCTCATCGACAAACAGGACATCATGCTCTGACAGATTGCTCAGAATCGCCGCCATATCCCCTGGCTTTTCAATTGCCGGTCCGGACGTAATTTTTATTTTTGCCCCCATCTCATTGGCAATAATACCGGCAAGCGTTGTCTTTCCAAGTCCCGGCGGGCCGTAAAGAAGAACATGATCCAACGGCTCCCCGCGTTTTTTTGCCGCCTCAATATATACGCTCAGGCTCTGCTTTGCCTTCTCCTGACCGATATACTCGGCAAGTGTCTGCGGACGAAGCGTACTCTCTAACCGCTTTTCTTCTTCTTCCGCTTCCGTTGTGATAATTCTCCGTTCCATCTTCCCTCCAATACCCGATTCTGATTCTATGCGCTCGGAATTATTTATTTCAGTGGATTCCCGGCATACCTTACATCTGCTTTAACGCCGCCTTCAATAGTTCCTCCACCGTCATCTGATCTCCGTTTTCTACGGAAGAAACTGCCTTGAATGCCTGCGTCTGCGGATATCCGAGCGCTGCCAGTGCCATAACTGCTTCCTCTCTTGCCTCTGAGGCCGCAGCCGACGGCGCTGCCGCACCTCCTGCAAGCGCATCCTCAAAGGTCTCCTCCAGATCCAGTTTATCCTTCAGCTCCAGAATCATCTTCTGCGCGGTTTTCAGACCAACTCCGGCTGATTTTTTGGCAATGGTTTTTGCATCCCCGGACAAAATTGCAAAACGAAGATCGTTTGCACTCATCCCGGACAGGATGCTGACTGCGCCTTTAGGACCGATTCCGCTGACCTTAAGCATCGACTCAAACATAGCCAGATCTTCTTTTCCCGCAAACCCGTACAGCTGAAGAAGATCCTCCTTCACATAAAGATACGTATAAATCAGCACTTCCTGACCAATCGCAGGCATCGCTTCCGACGTAGACAATGGAGTACGGACAAAAAAGCCAATGCCATTAACCTCTACTACAACGCCTTCCGGCTGCTTCTGAACCAGTATTCCCTTCAGATAGGATATCATATCGCTTCCTCTTCTTTCTTGTTTTCACTCACAGTCGGTGTTTTCACGAAATATGACATTTTGAAAATAGTTTAACTATGACCTGCCCCGTATCAGTGGAGGATACTGATTTTTCTTTCCCACCACCGCCGCTTGTTTCGGTCTCTCTTTTCCGGCTATCGGCATTATCATACCATAGATACCGACACTTGGCAAGAACTTATGTACGAAATCACTTTTCAAGCCCGCTTTAACCCAGGCTTTCCCATCCATTTTTCCGCAATCCCGTGCCATGATTGACATTTTGACCGTATTATGCTATAATTTGCTTGATTAGTTTGTTTATTTACCATGAAAGTCTTAGACGGCAGCCATGAAGAAACCGCACTTGCATGAGCGGATTTATGAATATCGGACAAACCAGACCGCATGAGTACGCAGGGCAATTGCTCGGATTGCAAATGCGGGCGACAGCTATGAAAAACACAGAGTCTGTTTGAAAAGACTCCAGGCACAAGGCTGCTGACTTTCATAGAAAGGCCCGGACTTTTCCCGCGTTTTGGACAGCTGTTTCAAAGCGACATCTTCC
>CAJMMH010000336.1 GCA_905214365.1 uncultured bacterium | reverse complement strand
GCTGCGCGAAAAGATTGAGGAAAATCCGAGCGAGCCGAAGTATGTATTTACGAAATGGGGCGTTGGTTATTATTACAAAGAATAAGGCCTTTCCGCTCCGCAGAAGCTTCCGGTTCCGGATGTTCCTTCAGATGCTGCTGATCGGCATTCTGCCGTTATTTGCCATCGGAGAGACCATCCGGTTTTCCTACGCGGATACTGTAATCCGCCAGAAGATGTCGGAGCTGAAATATACCTGCAACATTCTTTCCGGCCAGCTGCAGGGAGAGTCGGTCCAGGCGACGCTGACTGATGACATGAAAAAAGAACTGAACTGGGTCGCGGAGTACTGCGGAGGCAGGCTTCTAGTCGTAGACGATTCTTACCGGATCGTCTATGATTCCTTCGGTGTTTCCGAGGGACGCTACTGCATTTCCGAAGAGATTATCCGCACGTTTCTTGGGGAGGATTATTCCGTCTATCTGTCCAAAACACAGTATATGGAGTTTTCTCTTCCGTTGGCGACTGCCAAAAATCTGACCAATGCGGACCGCACCATCAACGGGGCGATGATTGTCAGCGCGTCCGCGTCGTGGGTGGCGCAGATTATTGTCTCCATGACAAAGCAGGTGCGTCTGATGGAACTGGCGGTCTGCATGGTGCTGACTGCGGTTGCTTTTCTATTGTCTTATCTGAGTACCGGACCGTGGAACAAGGTGCTGCTGACGCTGCGCCAGGTACTTGAGGGCGATCTTAACGTAACCTTTGAAATGGAAGGCGGATACAATGAGACGAAGCAGGTTATCGATACCTTCAACCGTATTTTAGAGCGTCTGCGCGCGTTGGACGCGTCGAGACAGGAGTTCGTTTCCAATGTCTCCCATGAGCTGAAAACGCCGATTACGTCGATCCGTGTACTTGCGGATTCTCTGCTTGGAGAAGAGAATGTCCCGGTCGATATTTACCGGGAATTTATGTCCGATATTTCCGAAGAGATTGACCGGGAAACGAAGATCATCAACGATCTCCTGGCATTAGTCCGTCTTGATAAGAGCAATTCGGAACTGAATATTGCGCCGGTCAATATCAACGGCCTGATTGAGCAGACCTTAAAGCGTGTTCGTCCGATCGCGAAAAAACGCAGCATTGAAATCATCTTTGAAAGCTTCCGCCCGGTAACGGCGGAGATTGATGAAACCAAGTTCGGCCTGGTAATTACCAATCTGGTTGAAAATGGCGTCAAGTATAACAATGACGGCGGATGGGTGCGCGTTTCTCTGAATGCGGATCATAAATACTTTTTTATCCGCGTGGCAGATTCCGGTGTTGGAATTCCGGAGGATGAAAAGGATAAGATTTTCGAGCGCTTTTACCGCGTGGACAAAGCGCGGTCAAGAGAAACCGGAGGCACCGGTCTCGGACTTGCCATTACCAAGAGCGTCATTGTGCTTCATCATGGAGCGATCCGGGTGGACAGCAAGCCGGGCGAGGGAACCGTATTTACGGCGCGCGTACCGTTAAAGTATCTGGCATAGGAGGGGGCGGCATGAAAGGACAGACAATACGGCTGCGCCGGTTTGCGGCTTTGATTCTTGCTGCAGCTATGCTTGTCTTTGGCATATCCGGCTGTATGAGAAAGAAGGACGGCGAACCGGACGGACGTATTCCGATTTATTACTGTAACCTGAGCCATACGGGAATCAGCTATTTCCTGTACACGGTAAACAATTCCGGGCGGGAGGATCGAGTGCTTGAGGTTTGGGAGCAGATCTGTCGCAATCCCGGCGATTCCGACTGTGAAAGTGCTGTGCCGGACGGTGTTGTGCTTTTAACGTTTTCTCTTGTGGGAAATAATCTGAATCTTTACTTCAATGCGGCGTTAGCCGGATTGGATACGTTAGACCAGCTGCTGTTCCGCGCGGCGGTTGTCAAGACATTTGCCGCGCTTGATGGAATTGAGACGGTAACGTTCTTCAGCGATGACAGTCCGCTGACTGATCAGAATTACACTCCGCTTGGTGCTCAGTCGTCGGCGGATTACGTGGATCTGATCAGCAACGGACTGAGCAGTACCAGAAAGACAACACTTGTTCTGTATTACGCGGATGAGACAGGAAACCGTCTGAAGTGTTATACGCAGGAAATTGTTTATGAAAGTTCCTATTCTCTGGAGCGGGATGTGATCAACCGTCTGATTCAGGGACCGGAGGAGGATGGCTACTATGCCACGCTTCCATCTGTGGTCAAGCTGATCAGTATTAATGTCAAGGATGGAATCTGTTATGTTAATTTCGATTCTTCGTTCCTGACAGATGCCCTGCCGATCAGCGGCTATACGATTGTATATTCAATTGTCAATTCGCTGTCAGAGCTTGCCGAGGTAAAGCGGGTGCAGATTATGGTCAATGGTGACAGCAACATCCTGTTCAAGGAGAATCTTTCTTTGGAAACCCCGTTAGAGCGGGATTTAAACCTGGTCGGAGACGGCCGTTAGGAGGAATCAATCAGGAGGCCATTGTTTCTGGTCGCTGCGTTTCTGGTATCTGGAGAGTTTCTTGGAGCCCGGATCGGGTCGATGGCTTATTTATGGGCAGCCGGTTTGCTGGTACCGGCTGTCCTGATTTGCATTTACCGGCAGAATTGCTGCCGGCAGTTCAAAGCGAAAAAAGGATGGGAGCCGCTTCTTCTGGCATGCGTATTTTTTGCCGGTGTCTTGCGTGCCTGTCTTGCGTGCAGGCCGGATACGCTGACGCGTCTGGTAGGGGCATCGCCGGACAAAGAGATAGAGGAAGCGGTCTGCGAGGGAACCGTCAGCTGGATTGAGGAACGCGAAAACATGGATTTGGTCTATCTGCGTCCTTCGGTGATTACGCGGAATCAGAATCAATACCGCGGGCAGGGGATTGTCTGGCGGGGGTCGAAA
>CAJMMH010000335.1 GCA_905214365.1 uncultured bacterium | reverse complement strand
CGGGTGTTTTCACTATTTTGCGCAGGGCTGTGCAGCAAAGCGATTGACGGAGCTCTGTTTTGGCAATAAATGCGAAACAGTGCAGACGGCGTACCGAAATTATTCAGAGAGGAGAGTTTGGAAGCAGGGACAATGCGGATTGTGAATATCCGTGCTGCGCTTCCGGACAGCGGGCAGTTAGCATGAAAATTGCAGTAGCGTATGACAATGGAAATGTATTTCAGCATTTCGGAAAAACAGAATTTTTCAAGATCTATGAAGTAGAGAACAACCAGGTAGTTTCCAGCGAGGTAGTCGGTTCCAACGGAATCGGACACGGCGCGCTGGCAGGTCTGTTAGCAGAGCAGAAGATCAACGTCCTGATCTGCGGCGGTATCGGCGGTGGAGCGCAGGCAGCTCTTGCGGAAGCGGGAATTGAGCTGTGCGCAGGCGCGGAAGGCAATGCAGATCAGGCAGTAGAAGCGTATCTGAACGGCGAGTTGGTATCATCTGGTGCAAATTGCGATCATCACGGAGAAGGTCACAGCTGCGGTCACCATGAAGGTGGACACTGTGGACACCACGAGGATGGACAGGGTTGCGGAAGCCATGAAAACGGCGGCTGCGGCAGCCAGGAAGAGAACGCGGATAAACATGAGGAAGAGCAGAGTGGCTGCGGCCACAGCTGCGGAAGCTGCGGCGGCTGCGGCACGCAGCCGGATCCGATCACAGGAAAAAATGTTGGAAAGACCTGCCGTGCGCACTATAAGGGAACCTTCAATGACGGAACCCAGTTTGACTCATCCTATGACCGCGGTGAGCCGTTGGAATTTGTCTGCGGTGTCGGCCAGATGATCCGCGGATTTGACGAAGCAGTAGCAAATATGGAAGTCGGTGAAGTTGTGGAGATTCACCTGATGCCGGAAGAAGCTTACGGCATGCCGGATCCGAACGCTATTTTCACTCTGCAGATCGCGCAGCTGCCGGGCGCAGAGGGACTTGAAGCAGGTCAGAGAGTGTATCTGTCCAATCAGTTCGGCCAGCCGTTCCCGGTTACTGTAACTGCAAAGGATGATGCAACAATCACATTTGACGCAAACCATGAGATGGCAGGAAAAGAACTGAACTTTAAGATTGAACTGGTTGAAGTGAAGGAAGCATAAGAAAAACAGGGCAGGCCGCATCCGGAATGGATGCGGCCTGTTTTGACAGCAGACAGGAGAATCCGGGAAATGTGGAGGACTGTTCCCGGTAAAAAAGTATGACAAGAAATTTGAGATGGTTAGTAGCCCCGGATGGCGCGGATTGCGGAGTCAGAATAACCAACTCGCGACATATAACCATAGCCATATGACCGGTCAATTACAATGGTTCCGGAAACGTAATTCTGGTATTTTCTTACAGAAGTGCAGGATGCATTCACGATTCCGATTGCTTTCAGAAAATTCAGATATTCGGAACGAAGTCCGACAAGCTGACACCCTGCAGAATTAACCCAGTTTCGATTGGAAGGGGCAATTGTATCAGTACTTCGCTGATGGACATTAATTGCATTGGAAGTACTGTTGTAAAAGCTGCTTTTGCTGCGGAAACGGACAACTCCAGGATTGGTGATATGAAGCGCAGCATAACTGCCTTTATGGTTTGTTGTTGTAAATTGGTAGATACCGTCTTTAACAGTCGGCATGGGAGAATTTCCATTCTTGCCAGGAGTAAATGGATAATCTGGCAGTGTGGATGAATTCCTGTTGATATATACAATTTTCTGGTTCTTTACAATGACAACCATGGCGTTTTTCCTTGCATTGGAAGAACTTGAATTTCCAACGCCTTCAAACAGAAAGACGCATGGACCGGAACCGGCGATAGAAGTTTTGTATTTGGAATAAATGGACTGCAGTGCTTTATAGGCATTACTGGAAGCTGGAATGCCATACCGCTTGGCTGCATCAGCAACGGCATCATCGGAAGCAGATGGGGCGGACGTAGAGAGATAGGAAGAAGATGCGTATCCATATGTTCCGTTATAACTGAGCCTGGCCCATCCATTTGTGATCGAGTAAACAGCTACTTTAGCTCCGTTTGGCATAGACGCTAACCGGGAACTGGAGGAAGATGGTCCGGAGCGGAGGATTAAAGAGGCGCCGTTGGTTTTCACATAGTATGTTTTTGCGGAAGATGGAGACGGGGCAGGAGGATTAATGGAACTCCGATAACTGTTCATGGTAATCCATCCGGCCTTATAAGCCCGGTTTCCAGATCTTGCCGTATATATAACAAACAGCATGTCTCCGCCCTTTCCGATGATCCAGACAGAATCCGAACGGCTGATAGAACCATAAGAACGCCAGCCGCTGTAGGATTTATAAACTGTGCAGCTGCCCTGGCTTGTGATTTTCAGATCACAGCAATTGCGGTAAAATAATTCAGTGGTGCTGCAGTAGCCGCGGCGTCTTCCGGAACTGGTTGGATAGGAGATGTAACAGGAGTAAGATGAGATACTGTAGACATAAACAGTGTCTCCGCTGGAAATAGAGGCGTTGTAACGTTTGTACGGCAAAACAGTGCCTCTGGTTCTAAGGGAGCTATCTCTGTAAACAGAGATGTTTTTTCTCGCAAGAACTTCAAGATAGCTGCGCTCTGATACGGAAGGAAGAGCCAGAGTGCCTGCCTGTGCGCTGAATGGCAGGGTTGTCAATGAAAAAAGCAGAATCAGCAGCATCATGAAAAAACGGACAGATGTTTTCTTGAAATTATTCATAAAGACCTCCTTATGTGTGGATAAACAACAGACTGCAAATGAAAATGTGTGAAACAGAACTACGGGTTACGGTATCTTATAGTTATAGAACTTAAACCTCCTTTCTGATTATGGTATATCATGTTTTAAAATAAAGATTTTTTTATTTTTTGGGGAAGTCAATTGCGGCAGG
>CAJMMH010000334.1 GCA_905214365.1 uncultured bacterium | reverse complement strand
GAGGTGCAGGTATCCTATGTGGTAACGGAGAGCGCGGGAACACGCCAGAGCAGCGCAAGGCTGTTGGTATCAACTGACCCGCAGTTTGAAACGATTGTTTATGACAGCGGGAATGTTGAGTCCGTATACGGAGAAGATGACCTGCAGACCGGCGGGATCTGCCCGGCAGGAACGGCTGTACCGTTAGAGATTGCTCCAAGAACGAGATATTACTGGAAGGTGTGGGTATGTACCGATGCCGGGGAAGAGGCATGGAGTGATCCGGTCTGGTTTGAGACGGCAAAGGGAGCGGACGAGCCGTGGGCCGGAAGCTTTATCCGCGCGGACTTTTCCCAGAATCTGCATCCGATTCTTTTTAAGGATTTTGAAGTAAAAAAGGCAGTCAGCCAGGCAAGAATCTATGTACTTGGACTTGGTGAGTATGAACTGTATCTGAATGGAAAAAAGGTCGGCGATGAGTATTTACTGCCCGGTCTGCATTCCTATGACTGCTGGCTGCAGTACCAGACCTTTGAACTGAATCCGGAGAATGGAGAGAACCGTCTGGAGGTTCTGCTTGGCGAAGGCTGGTATAAGGGACCATACGGACTGAAGCGCCGCCTTCCGAGATATGGCACGGAGTATGCGCTGATTGCCGAGGTGCATTTGTGTTATGCGGACGGAACGGAAGAGGTATTTGGAACTGATTTGTCCTGGAAGGCAAAGAAGAGCCGGATTACCTTTGATTCGATTTACGACGGAGAGACCATTGATGATGCGTCTCCGATGGATGTACAGATATACGGCACTGCGGCGGCATCAGTACCGGATGCGCCTCTGCGTCCGAGAAAGAGTCCATATTTGCGGATTCAGGAGACAAGAAAGCCGGTGCTGATTGAAACGCCTGCGGGAGAAAAGGTACTTGATTTCGGCCAGAACATGGTCGGCTGGGTTTCCTTCCGGAATTTCCTTCCGGCGGGAACGTCTATGCTGCTGCAGTATGGAGAGATTCTGCAGGGCGGAAACTTCTACCGCGGCAATCTGCGTTCAGCCCGCTGTGAGTTCTCCTATTGCTCCGACGGAACCGAAAAGACCGTGCGCCCGCATTTTACGTTCTATGGATTCCGCTATGTCAAGATCAGCGGATGGGATGGCCCAATTGATCCACAGGACTTTACCGGCTGTGTGATTTACTCTCAGATGGAGCAGACTGGCTGGATCGAAACATCCGATCCGAAGTTGAACCGTCTGTTTGAAAACATCGTCTGGGGTCAGAAAGGAAACTTTCTCGATGTGCCGACCGACTGTCCGCAGCGTGACGAGCGTATGGGATGGACCGGCGACGCGCAGGTGTTTTCTGATACCGCATGCTTCAACATGAACACTTATGAGTTTTACCGGAAATTTGGCCAGGATCTGTACTGCGAGCAGAAAAAGTACGACGGAAGCGTCCCGTTTGTTGTGCCGACCTCCGCGTATGAACTCGGCGGAGCGACAACCTGGGGTGACGCGGCAACCGTAATTCCGTGGCAGACCTATCTTCATTTCGGTGATTCCGCAATTCTTGCGGATCAGTACGAAAGCATGAAGCTTTGGGTTGAGTACATGCGCAGAAAGGCGGGAGGAAGCCGCCTGTGGAACAACGGCCGCCATTTCGGCGACTGGCTGGCGCTGGATGGAAAGGTGCCGGGCGGCGTATACGGTCGCACCGACTTTTATTACATCGCGACCGTCTTTTACTTCTGGTCAACGCAGATTCTTGCAAAATCCGCGGCGATTCTGAAAAAGGATTCCGACGCGGCAGAGTACGGACAGCTGGCAGCGGAAATCCGTGCGGCGTTCCAGGATGAGTATTTCACACCGGCAGGCCGTCTGGCTGTAGATACCCAGACAGCATATGCGCTTGCCGCGTACATGGATCTGATTCCGGCGCGCGCAGACGGACGCTTTGCCGCCGATTTCCGCGCAAAGATGAGAGAAAGCGGATTCTCGTTAGAAACCGGATTCGCTGGAACTCCGTATCTGCTGGAGGCATTGTCCAAATGGGGCATGGATGACGTGGCATATCAGCTGCTGTTACGGGAAGAGTATCCGGGCTGGCTGTATGAGGTCAACATGGGCGCAACCACTGTGTGGGAACGTTGGAACTCCGTAATGCCGGACGGCTCGATGAATCCTGCCGGTATGAACTCACTGAACCATTATGCGTACGGTTCGGTAGGAGCTTGGATGTACCGTTATCTGTGCGGCATCCGCCCGGATGAAAAAGCACCTGGCTTTGCGCGCGCTGTCATGGAGCCGCATCCGGATCACCGGCTTTCCCACGCGCAGGCAGTGCTTGATACCGGATACGGCCGGTATGTCTGCGGCTGGAAGTGGCAGAACGGAGAGCTTCTGATTCACGCGGAGGTTCCGTTCGGCGGTCAGGCAGTGCTGACGCTTCCGGAGAACAAAGAGGGACTGATCGCAAAGACCCTTGTTCCAGGAACATACGAAATCATCTGCACGCCGGCTGCCCCAGCCGCACCGCGCTTCAGCATGGAAAGCGGATGGAGAGAAGTCGTGGCAGATCCGGTAGCAAAGGAAGTAACCGAACGTTACTTTGCGCGCGCCGTCAATCACCAGATCGCGTTTCAGGATGAGATGATCACCCTGCAGGAGCTTGCGGATTCCCCATTCTCTGAGCTGGATCCGGAAAATGAGAAGGCGCTGGACCGGGAACTGAGAAAGCTATATAAATGTACGTTCAGAATTTGAGAGAACATATGAATTCGAGGCGCTTATATGGTAGAATCAAAAGAAAAGCAGACGGATACGTCTTGACGCATTACCGATTTTGTGTTAGAATTTTTCTTCGGTGATAACTGAGTCGGACAAGTGGTCGCGGCTGCAGAAACGAAAGGCTGCAGGTGAGGAAAGTCCGGGCTTCATAGGGC
>CAJMMH010000333.1 GCA_905214365.1 uncultured bacterium | reverse complement strand
TTGTTCACTGGCGTCCATAAGAGGATTTGAACCTCCGACCCCACGCTTAGGAGATATGTTTGTCGAATTGCCTGCGATGTCCTCACATATACTGCTGTGCATTTCGACCATGTTGCGGCTATTATCCATATCTCCTGTTGTGCAATACGGTCAACTCTCAGAGCCTTTTATAACCAAAGTAATCATTAGCAAAAAATTAGCTACGATATTTCAAACTGCAAATTAGCAAGCCATTAGCAAAAAATGAGGCAGTTTTTCCTTGCGCGTGTTCGAATCCGTCACTTATTCTAATGGCAAAAAAAGTATATCACATCATGTATGCAAAAGCAATCATGCTTAGCAAAGGAGGCCACCCATGGCAGACTATCAGCTTGAACTCAGGCAGGTTGTAGATTATCCACGATGCCGAATTTATCGAGAATTTATACAAACTCTGATTGCAGACCGGAGCATTCGCACAGGCGGATGCTCCGGTCTTTTTTATTATGTCGTTCTTTGCTCCTATGCCAACTTCAGAACCTCTTATCGGCGCATAGACGGGATCTCATACACGGTATATCCGGGCGAATGGATCTGCTCCATCACTGACATCACGGAATGGTTCCGTGTACGCTTTCACTACCAGGCATTTGCAATCCTAAAATCCTTGCAGGATCGGCAGCTCATTACATTTACCCGCCTCGGCCGCGGGCATATCGTAAAGTTCTCCATTACGGACTGGCGGCGCAATAACACCGCGCTCGATTATAACTGCCCATGCCAAAAAGATTCCGGTTTTTTCTTCATTCCTGTTTCAACGGCAACGGAGTTGATCTCCGCGGGACGCGCATCCGAGATGGATGTCATTCTGGATCTTTGGATCTCTGCGATTTATAAGGATCAGCAAGTACGCGGCTCTGAGATCGGGCCAGTTGCGTATTTCAGAAACGGCACCGGGAATCCGCTCGTCAATTACAGCGAATTATCCGCGCGCTGGGGAATCTCCCGTTCCAGCGTGGGGCGGCTGCTCAAAAAACTGGCCGATTTTGACTATCTTTCTCTGCTGACTTTCCCAGGCCGCAGCGGAACGGTAATTTACCTAAAGAATTATCTCTCAACCATGTTCCAAATTTCGGATGTCATGATAGACAAAGAGGAGGTTGCTATGTGTCTGAACCTTCGCGTATCTGTGCCGGATACCATTCCGCCAGAGTCCGGCCCAATTTCTGATGAGCAGATCTGCGTTTCAACAGAGCTTCCCAGCGTTTCAAAACCTCACATGCTGTACTTTGTTCGAAAAGTGCTGCGAACCCTTGAAGCGCAAGGCATTTCCTGCCTTTCATGCCCAAAATCCAAATATATGTTATATCCATTATCCGACGACTGCACGGTAGGAATAGAGAAAGGCACTATCTCAGCGGGACTTGCGATCTGCTGCGGCGCCGGCAGTCCGTTGTATCGGTTTGAAATGACGATCATCCCAAATGCTGAAGCGGAAGGAGCGTGCGACAATGTCAGGAAAGATGTATGAAAAACGGCCGGAAGAGGATGCCCGCTATCACGACACATGGAGACTGCTCAAAAAATATCGGGATGTAACATGGAGTCTGGAACTGTCTATCCGACAGGTCAAAAATCAGTTTCGCATTGATTATGATTGCAGCATTGAAGATTTTTTGGAGTCCATCTATATGGCAGGCGCGGATCTCGGCGGCACGGACATAGAAAATCATGCCAGGTGCATCGAGCGCAGCTACAAAATGCTGACCCTGCTTGAAAATTCTGTCAACCTTCTCCGCACGCATCACCAGAGTGGAGAGGTGTACTACTGGATTTTGTATTACTCATTTTTATCCCCACAGAAGCTGAAAAATGTGGAGGAGATCATTGAGGCGCTCCACCCCCATATTAGGGACATTAGCTTCAGCACCTACTACCGTCTGCGCAAAGCCGCTGTGGAAGCGTTAAGCTCTGTCCTTTGGGGATTTTCCGCGCAGGACACTTTGAAAACGCTGGACTGCTTTTTCCCGCCAGATGTTTGAGAGTATTTTGAAAGAGAATTGGGAGAAAATTGGAAGGGTTTTGCTATTGAACGCAAAATCACCGTATGTTAAACTAAGTATGCTCAAAACTATAAACAAACCAAAAGCAGCCGCAGGAAGACGCCATTTTTGATGCGCGTCTTTTTTCTGCACCTCTGCGGTCAATGAAACAGCATCCGGCTTTCGCTGGGTGCTGTTTCCTGCTTTTGGGCAACACAAGGAGGTAATGCTTTTGAAGCACAAGTGTCCGTCTCCCCGTATTGGGAAAAAGCCACGTGGCAATATCGGCCGTTGGCTGTATGCAGCGATTCTGACCGCCACGCTATCCGCGTCTCTCTGTCAGCCGGCTTCTGCCGCAACCGTGTGGGAGAAGGCCAATGAGATCATGCGGGATGTCTATACGCAGATCCTCGGCATCTCCACGATTGCAGCCATCGTTACGGCCGCAGTCGCACTGCTGATGATGAATTTCTCCCGCAGCGGCCGAACCGTCGATGAAAGCCGGGCATGGCTCAAGCGAATCATTATCACTTGGGCCGTGCTGAATGGCCTTGGCTTCATTATGAGCTATGTTACGCCCTTCTTCAGCGGCGGACAGTGGACCGCCCCGTAAAAGCTATGGGAATTTTAGACGGTATTGTAGAGTGGATCGCGGAGCAGATCATGTACGGTCTGGATATGATCAACACCTCTGTTTTGGGTGCATTGGGCTGTGACATGGACACATTTCTGCGATATTTTCCCGCAGCGGAAACCATGTATAGCCTGCTGGTGGCACTTGCCATTGGCTTGATCCTGTTGGGCTGGGTCTGGAATCTTTTCAAGAACTACGGGCTGGGCCTGGGCGTGGACGCAGAGGATCCGGTCAAGCTGACTGCCAAGGCGATCCTGTTCAT
>CAJMMH010000332.1 GCA_905214365.1 uncultured bacterium | reverse complement strand
TGCCAAAAGTCTATACTTTTTCAATGGATACCTCCTCGTTGGTTTGAATAGTAATGCGGTATGTATTTCCGCGAAATCTCCTTGTCACAATAGCAGGAAGCATTTCACTGCTCAGGCACGGCTTCACAGACAATCCCTTCCAGGTCGGCCGGATACCGAACATGTATTGTGTCACTGCCAGATACATCCATGCCGCCGTGCCGGTCAGCCAAGAAACATTGGCTAAGCCAAACTGACTGCTCTCCGGTCCGAAAATATTGGAAGAATATACATACGGCTCCGCCCGATACCGCTCGACTCCTGCCTTCTGGCTCGCAATCATCGGAAGTAGCTGATGATAATATTCATACGCGCGTTCTGCTCTCCCCAGCATGCACTCCGCAATGATTGCCCAGGTATTGGCATGACAGAATACGCTTCCATTTTCTCCGCATCCCTTATTGTAATAGGTAAGCGGATCCTCCTTCGTTGGGTAATCATCTGCCATCGCTGGATCAATCTTCCGGATTCCGAGTTCCGTATTCAGGCGTTCCTTCACGCTGTCCATCGCCTGTCGCTGCTTTTTGGGATCGCCCATCCCGCTGATAACTGACCAGCTCTGCGTATTCAGCCAGATCTTTGCCTGCGGTTCCGCGTCGGAGCCGATCATGCGGCCTTCATCCGTGATACAGCGGCGATACCAGGCACCGTCCCAGCCAACCGTATTGACAAGCTGCCTCTGTGTTTCATACAGTTCCCGGTACTGCGCAGTGTCCTCGCCAAGAAGGTCTGCCAGCTCTTCCATCATCCGCAAAACCGTGCCAAACTGCATTGAAGTCCAAATGCTTTCCCCCTTTCCTTTCCGACACACTTTATACAGCATGTCGTTCCAGTCAGAGCTGAGCATCAGCGGAAATCCATGCTCTCCCATATGAGAAACAGTAAACGTGACTGATTGCCGGATATGCTCCCATACACTTGCTTCCCCGCCGTCATAATACGGAATCCGTTCATCCAGGTAGGACAGATCCCCCTCTTCCATTACCAGATGATACACATCCATAATCAGCCACAGATGATTATCGGAATGAATCCGCGTAACCGGCTCCCAGCCTTCAACCGGGAAGAAATAATGATTGCAGTGACCGTCCTGATACTGCTGCGTAAACAGCAGCGACAACTTTTCCCTTGCTCTCCCGGTGTCAAGCGGAATCATCGCAAGAATATCCTGAGCCGTATCGCGCATGCCGACGCCGCGGAAGGTTCCGGTCGCATAGTAGCTAATGTTCCTGGAAAAAAGAAAATTACGATCCACCTGGTATGGATTCCAGATGTTGATCATGCGCATCGAGTCAGCATCCGGAATCCGGCACTGAAATCCGGACAGATACCTGTCCCATTGCTGTTTCAGAGCGGCAGACGCACGTTCTGTAAATCCTTCCCGCCTGCATGAAGCAACCGCTTCGGCAACTGCTTCTTCCGTCATTGCGGTTCCAAGATATACATGAAGCTTCACCGGAACACCGGCCTGCAGCGTTACCGGAATCTGCAGCGCAAAGCAGGGATCGCCGCCGTACAGATTCGAGTCTCCCAGCGTATCCCGTTCCAGTCCCTGTGGATTTTCTTCACTGCGGTAACTCCCGACAAAGGAATCCCGATCACAGTCATATGCCAGAACCGGCATATCGCATGCGAAAAAGACCAGAGGCGTTTCCTTGGATTTCGGCTGGTTCTCCACGCCATATTTATATATTAGCACATCTCCCTGCGCATGGCAAGACAGCTGATGTTTATTATAGCACTGCCATTGCAGCTCCCGCATAAATTCCATCATGCCAAGTTCAACATAAGGAAATACTTCAATCTTCCGATCGGTTTTACTCTGTAGCGTCAGCTCCCAGATCATTGCATTTTCTTCCGGTCCGATCAGAAACTTTAAATCAGCCGCAAGCCCGTTTTTTTCCGCGGAAAACCCGGTATAGCCCATCCCATGATATCCCATCCATTTCTCCGGTTTCTGCGGACACGGCTCGCAGGTCGGACACCAGACATCCGATCCATCCCGGATATACGTATAAAAACCGCTCCGATCCATCGGCAAATGGAAAAAACGATAGTGATTAATCCGCCAGATTTGCGGAGAACGATAAAATGCCACGCCGCCTCCTGCCTGGGAAATCATCGCATGGAGCGTCCCATTGGACAGGTAATTCATCCACGGCGTAGGTGTCCGGTAATCGTCAAACCGGATCTCTCTTCTGGCGTCATCAAACCTGTACATAACCTGCCTCCTTCACGCAGTCAATCCACAGCTCAGCTAACAGCGCATTGCCGGCACGGCTCAGGTGAATGCCATCCAGCGACCAGTGCGCGGCCGGCGCTTTTTTGCACGCATCCTCAAACAGCTTCAACGAAGGAACCAACACTGCACCGTATTTTTCCGCAAGGCGGTCTACGACCGCGGCATTTTCACGGATTCTTCCATACCAGGTATCCCATGCCGCAACAATATCCGTGGAATATCCAAATCCAACGTCACCCGGATCCAGTTTAAACAGGAATGGTTCGCAAAGCACCAATTTTGCGTCCGGTTTTGCCTGTTTTACTTCATATAGCATCCGGTCATAAATAAACGCAAACTTTTCCGCGTCCGCGCCCTTATGAAGGCGAAGATCAAAACCAACATCATTGATTCCGCACAGCACACTCAGAATATCAAAATCCACGTTCAGCGTATCCTCGATCCAGCGTGCGTACAAATCCATGATCCGGTTTCCATTGACGCCATGGTTCATCACCGTAATCTGCGGATTATGCGCGGTCAGATAGGCGGCCGCCATGTTGACATACCCGATTCCCAGGATCTTCTGCACGTCTTTTTCTTCCTTATCTCTGCAGGCATCCGTCAGGGAATCTCCCTGAAATAAAATTTTTGCCATTGTAATTCCCC
>CAJMMH010000331.1 GCA_905214365.1 uncultured bacterium | reverse complement strand
ATGGACGGCAATCTGCGAATATTCAGAAAATGATCCGGAATTATTGTTGTATCAACCTTAACCAGATACGGAACCTGCGGGCCGGACGAAGCTGCATCTGCGTTTGTCTGTCCGGCTTCCGATGAACTGTTTTCTGCTGTTTTCTGATTTCCGGAAGAAGACGGCTGGGACGCATTGCCTGATGGCTGCTTGTTTTCTGATTTTTCTGCTTTCTCATCCGTCTTTGTCTCCAGTCCGAACCCTTCTATGATCCCTGTTACAACGGCCCGCGCAATTGCCAGCTTCTGGGACTGATACCACCTGATATCATCCATATCGCTGATAAAACAGGTTTCCAGTACCGCATGGCTTACCCCCTGCCTGCGAACCGCGTTCTGTACCAAAAGGCCGGACGGCCACTGCTTCTGGGTAATGACAACACCGTCCCACGCTTTTTTTGAACCAGCCTGATATAAATTCCGCAGAATTGCGTCTTCTACCGTATGCCCGGTTTCTGAACGGTCCACATACATCATACTGCCCTTCATAACACCGTCTCCGGCTGTATCCACGCGTACCGATGCGTTGAAATGAACCTCCAGCACATAACGGTACGCTGTCATATCGTACCTTCCCCCGGCTTTAAAAAAGCTGTAGTGGTTGCGGTCCGGCGCGGCGTCGCAGGTGATTCCTGCCTGTTTTGCCTCTTCGCAGATCAGACTCTGCAGTTCCCGGTTCAAATCTGCCTCCCGGTATCCGCAGCCAATTGCCCCAGGATCAAAACTTCCGTCCACGTTTTTTCCGTGTCCGGCCATTACCAGCATCCGAAAATCCATAATTCTCCCTTTCCGCCGGTTTCCCGGCCTGCCGTTTTGAAATTTTCAGGATTTTTCCTTCTTCTTTTCACAACCGGTAAGCTGTTTGTAAACCTGATTGGCTCCGGTTGCCGCAAGACCGGAAACGATTCCGACTGCGGCCGCAGTAATCAGATCGTCCGCCGGATAATCCGGAATACAATACATCCCCCAAATGCCCAAAATTCCTCCAAGTACGCCGCAAATCACCGGAATCCATTTATTGTCCAGCTTTGTGGCTTTAACCGCCTGTGCCGCCAGATAACAGATCACAACAATTCCGGCAACGCCTGTGATGCCAAAATCCATACGCTGCTCCTTTTTGCCCGCTTACTTTTGCAATCCGAAACCAGAATTTCGGACTCGCTGTTCTCTGTCTCGGACTGCAAAAACCGCTTCCAAACGTGCATATGACGCTGAAAGCGGTTTTCCGGTTTCTTATTTTATGATATGATGCGGATGATACAGCGGTTCCCTTTTCCTGAAGCGAACCTGCAACATGGGGTTTACAATTCGCCGCACAGTATCAAACTGCAGTACTTCTGCTGTTACGCAATTGTCTCCAGCGTTTTTCCATTTTCGCTGAAATATGCTTCCGCAAACTGATCCATAGCAAGCTGACTCGACGCCGCCATCAGCTCGCAGCTAGAGTGCATGCCAAGCAGCGGAACGCCGATATCAACGGTCTTTGCCGGAATAGTCGCGGAAAGAATGCTTCCAAGCGTGCCGCCGCCCGGAATATCTCCGTGATTGACAAACTTCTGATGCGCAATTCCATTGTCTCTGCAGATTCCCTCAACAACGGCAACTGCAGACGGATCGGTCGCATAGCGCTGATTTGTGCTGAGCTTCAGGATCACGCCGCCGTCAAGATGGATCGGATTGGTCGGATCGGCCTTTTCCGGATGATTCGGATGGGTCGCATGAGCAACGTCAAGCGATACGATAAAGCTGTCGCTGACGGTATTCAGATAATTCAGACGTCCTGGATTTCCGCTGCAGAGCAGGATCTTTTCCAACAGAGAAGCAAGAACAACCGAGCCTGCCCCCTGTTTGGAGCGGGAACCGCACTCTTCATTATCAAACAGCGCAATCATGCTGACCTGATTCTCCAGACTGCTGTTTGCAATGATTCCGTGCAGGCACGACGCGCAGGAAGTCAGATTATCCAGACGCGGAGACTGAATCATTTCTTCATCAAAACCGATCAGGCGTCCCTGCTCCGCATTGGCCGCATACAGATCGCAATCCAGGATTTCACTGCTGTCCACGCCAAGTTCTGCCGCAATCCGGTCAAGCAGACCATTCGGCTTGGAACCGTTCAGATAGGTAAGAAGAATTTCCATATCCGTCTGAACCTTCAGTTCTACGCCGCGGTTGACTTCCCGGTTCATGTGAATTGCAAGATTCGGAATTACTGCAACCGGTTTCTTTGACGAATACAAAATTTCCTTCGGAGAAAACGCATTCTCTCCCTTCAGGCAGATACGGCCTGCCAGAAGCAGCGGACGATCCAGCCAGGTATTGGAAATTGCACCGCCGTACATCTCAACGTTCAGCTTATGATAAAGAGCCGTCGTCTGGTCCGGGTTCGGCTTGACGCGGAAGCACGGCCAGTCGGTATGTCCGGTTGCGATCCGGTATCCGACAATCTCCTGCTTCGGCATACGGAACGCAATCAGCGTCGTTCCATAAACATCCGTATAATAAGCCTTTCCAGCTTCTAATGGTTCACTGCTGTCCAGCTTCCACTCTTCAAATCCAACTTCCTTCAGCATCCGGATTCCCTCCTGTACCGTATGGTACGGAGAAACAGACGCATTGATCAGCCGCAGCAGCTGATCGTTTGATTCCTGTAACTTCATATGTAATTCCTCCTACTTATCATCAATGTACTAGAGCATGTTTGAAAAAGGCTTTCTGCAAGAAGTGCGTCACAAATTTCCTGCCATGAACAGTAACCTGCTTCTGCTCAACTGATTGTAACACAAACCGATTTTTATTGCAATATCTGCTGTTTTTCGTTATACTGGACGTACTGATGAAAAGGTTACTGTTCACGCTACGCTCGAACAGTAACGGATTTTGCCGATGCTTCGCATGC
>CAJMMH010000330.1 GCA_905214365.1 uncultured bacterium | reverse complement strand
CCTGGCTGCTGTCACCGAGGCTGAAAGAATGGCTGCCTGAGAAATCCAATATTCTGCAGTTCCAGCATCTCTTTGAAATCCATGAAACCGATCCGGAAAACCGGGACGCGATCCTGTGGGTCTTCCAGAGAAGCATGTATCGCGATCCGGACCTGACAACGCTTCCGGAGCGGACTTCTCTGCAGCGGAAGATGAAAGCGGCGCTTCTGAACGGGGAGTCAACCGGAGCGGCGACCGGAATACTGAAAATAGAATACAGATAAATACACTGCAATTAGCAGCCGGGGAAAAGAAAACGATTTCGGATGACAATTCATTCTCAATATACAGAAAGTAAAGAAGACGATAGCACAAAAGTCCATACTCACTCTACATTCGTACATTCTCCTTCCTGTAAAGATATGATAATATAATGGCACAACATAGTTGAAACGCACAAAAACAAAATTAAAAACGCACGGAAACAGGGAAAAATGCCATTAAAAAGGAGGAAAAAAAGAGAATGATGAAGAGAAGAACAGTGGCGATGATGTTGGGTGCAACCATGATTGTGTCGAATTTTTCATGTTTTGCGGTGTCCGCATCTGAGGGAAACGATCAGGCAAACGCAGCAGTGGACGTTGAGGAAATGAAGAAGAGTGGACTGAGCGATATGTTCCCGTTGGAAGAGCCGGTAACCTTAACGTATTACATCCGTGAAAACGGTGCGATGTCCGCAACGATGGAGAGCTATGCGGACGTTGAGTTTTTCAAGGAACTCGAGGAGCTGACCAACGTACATATCGAGTGGAACCACAACACCAGTGATGAGAACTTTGCGCTGATGATTGCCAGCGGACAGCTTCCGGACATGATTAACTGGAACCTGGGCAATGCGGCAGGCGGCGTAGAGGCACTGCTGGAGGACGGCATTATCATGGATCTGACCGAGCTGATGCCGGAATACGCGCCAAACTATTACGCATGGATGCAGGCAAACCCGGAGGAGGACAAGGCGTTCAAGACGGACGGCGGAAATTATTATCAGTTTGTAAACTTCAACGCGAACTGGGACGATCTTTCGATGGTGTATTTCAAGATACTTGGACCGCAGATCCGTAAGGACTGGCTGGACAAGCTGGGACTGGATATGCCGACAACTACGGACGAGCTGTATGAAGTTTTGAAAGCATTCAAAGAGAACGATATGGACGGTGACGGCGACCCGACCAACGAGATCCCGATGGCAGTTGTTGGCGGAGGAAAGGGTCTGACCGAAACCATGTACACACTTGCTGGATCCTTCGGAACCAGAAATGATTTCCAGATGATGGACGGCGAGATTGTTTACGGCCCGATCACCGATAATTTCAAAGAATATCTGACTTACATGCATAAGCTTTACAGCGAAGGTCTGATTAACAGTGACTTTGCCGTAAACACGAATGGATTTGATAGCGTGGTTCAGGGAACTGCAGGCTTTGCAATTAACTCGATGGGAAGCGGACTGATCGCGACCAGAGAGCTTCTGAAGTCCAAAGATCCGAATTCTGATTATGTATCCGTTCCGTGGCTGATCGGACCGCACGGAGACCAGTGCCTGACAACGGATTCCAACGGAAATCCGCGCGGAACTGCCATTACGACAGCATGCGAAAATCCGGAAATTGCGTTGGCATGGCTGGATTACGCATATTCCTACGCTGGTTCTATGGCATCCACCTACGGAATTGAGGGAAAGAGTTATGAGTTTGTTGACGGCGAGCCGACCATTCTGGACGCAGTGAAGCAGAATGACAACGGTTGGAGTGAAGAGCAGAGCATTTCCCGCTGGATGCTTGGTTCCATCAACTATCCGAATGCAAGAGACAAGCATTTCTACGAGCAGATCAACCTGAATGAAGATTATAAGGTAGAGATTCAGACAAACTGGAATCTGGCGACCGAGGATATTACACTTCCGCCGCTGATTCTGACAACGGAAGAGTCCAATACCTATTCAAACGTAATGGCAGACTTGAGCACTTATGTAAGTGAGTGCCTGCTGAAGTTCATTGTCGGTGATATGGATCTGGAAAAGGATTGGGATACCTACGTTGCAAATGTAGAAGGAATGGATCTGGAGAAGGCACTTGAATGCAAGAAAGCTGCCTATGAGAGATATCAGAGCAGATAAGATAAAATCAAAACTCATATGATGAGCTGCTGATAGATTCTGAAAACAAGGACCCGGTGCAGTGGGCTTCGCTGGCATCCGGGTCCTTGCTGCGAAGAAAGGATGAGAATCAATGGAGAAGGGCGTAAAAAAGAAGAAGGCGGGGAGGCGTTCCCCAGGACAGGTAATCAGGAATGGCATGATTGTAATGGGGAAGGACTGGAAACGGTATAAGTGGCTGTATCTGTTTTTCGCGCTTCCGGTTGTTGTGTACTTTGTGGTTTTTAAATATGTGCCGCTGTACGGACTGCAGATTGCGTTCCGTAATTATAAAGTAACCAAAGGAATGTGGGACAGCCCGTTTGTCGGTCTGGCGAATTTTACCGATTTTTTTAAGAGTGTCTATTTCTGGCGTCTAATCCGCAATACGCTGACAATCAGCGCACTGGATCTGGTATGCGGATTCCCGTTCCCGATCATTTTTGCGCTGTTTTTAAATGAATTCGGCGGAAAATGGTTTAAGAAAATCATCCAGACCATCACGTATCTGCCGCATTTTCTTTTAACAGTTGTTATCTGCGGATTAATTGTCAACTTCTGCGCGTCCGATGGATTGATCAACACGGTCATTGCTCTGTTTGGCGGACAGCGTTCCGACCTTCTGATGAATCCGTCCGCGTTTCGTCCGATTTATATCATCAGCGGAATCTGGTCCGGCTTCGGATGGGGAAGTATCCTTTATTTCTCCGCACTGGCAAATGTAGACCAGACGCAGTATGAGGCGGCATATATTGACGGTGCAAAGCGATTCCAGCGTATGTTTTACGTT
>CAJMMH010000329.1 GCA_905214365.1 uncultured bacterium | reverse complement strand
ATCCGGCCTGCAGCAGATGGGCCGCTGCAGCTGCTCTGGCGGTTCCGTCTCTGGATGAAGAGCCGGATTGCATCCGCCGCGCGCCCAGAGGATGCCGGGATCTTTGCGGCGGTCTTTTTAGGAGAAAGCGGACTGGCGGACCGGGAGCAGAAAGAGCTGTTCCGCAGTCAGGGGATTTCGCATTTGCTGTCGGTTTCCGGGCTGCATATTTCATTTGTGGGTGAGGCGGCAAGGAGCCTGGTGTTTCGATTGACCGGTTCGTTGTGGGGATCTGCGGCAGCCGGAGGACTGTTCGGCATCTTTTATAGTTTCCTGACCGGAGGGACAGTATCGGCAAAGCGGGCACTCATCATGTTCCTGCTTCGTCTGTATGCATCCGCGCGGGGACGGGTATATGATACCTGGTCAGCAATCGGAGCGGCGGCGCTTCTTATTGCTGTGCAGAATCCGCTCTGTGTTACGCAGGCTTCGTTCCAACTGTCGTTTCTGGCGGTACTTGGATTGGGAACAGCTGCGGATCTCTGGTCCTGTTTTCTGCTGCAGCCGGACAGACGCGGACTGATTCCTATATTATCTTTGCAGCAGGCGATGCTTCCGGCAATACTGGCGGTGTCGTACTGCGTGCCGCTGTATGCGCCCATTTTGAATCTGTTTGTGATTCCGCCTGGAGCCGCGCTTCTTGCGGCGGCAGGAGCAAGCGCGTGTCTGCCTGGATTCCTGGGACAGACTGGTGCATGGGCGGGGCATCTGATTCTTCAGTATTATCGGGTTCTGTGTCGGATAACAGAAATGCTTCCTGGGAGCGTACAGATCCGCGGCAGGCCGCCTGCTTGGAAACTTGCCATCGTGTGTGCCGCATTTTTGCTCCTTGCATGGTCTGCGGTTCAATATGACTGCTGGCGAAAACAGAAATACTCTGCGGAAACCGTAGATCCGCACAGCCGGAAAAGATCGTTTTTTGTCCATGGCGCTTGTATCGGATTTCTGCTTTTGGAATTTTTGCTTCTGCATGCAGATCCGGTCCGGCAGCTGACCATTACAATGATGGATGTCGGGCAGGGGGACGGCTGTCTGATTGAAGTGCCTGGGGGAAGCCGGATTCTTTCCGACTGCGGAAGTACAGGAAGCGGGTCAGAGAGTCTGGCGGAATATGTTCTGGAGCCAGTGCTGCTGTCAAAGGGGATCGGTATGCTGGACGCGGTGATTTTGTCCCACAGCGACGAAGATCACATTAATGGTGTTCGGCAGCTGTTGGAGAGGAATACTGTTTCTGTCCGGATGCTGTTCCTTCCGGCAGGACAGGAAACGGCAGACGGTTTTTCAGAGCTTTTGCAGCTTGCGGCAGAGCAGGGATGCAAGGTTGGCCTGCTTTCCGCAGGAAACAGTCTGGATGTGGGCGCAGGGACAGAAATCGCGGTTCTGCATCCGGAGGCACAGACCGGATACGCGTCCGTTAACGATACGTCGATAGTGTTCCGATTGACCTGCAGATCGTTTTCTATGCTGTTTACCGGCGATATCAGCAGCAGCCAGGAAGAGGCAGATCCAAAACCGGTCAGCGTGCTCAAGGTGCCTCACCACGGCTCAAAGTATTCTTCTTCGTCAGCCTGGCTGTCAAAGCTTCATCCGCAGGCAGCGGTCATCAGCTGCGGCAGAAAGAACCGTTATGGGCATCCGCATGCCGAGACGCTTTCCCGTCTGGAGGCAGTCGGCACGGACTGTTTTCTCACACCGGAATGCGGGGCAGTCATCATCGAAACAGACGGGACGCGGTTTACCATCCGCGGGTATCGGGATTCCGAATAAATGGAAACAGAGAGAAAGGAAACAGACAGATGGAAAAACTTCGGCAGGATTTGAAAAGCAGGACATTTGAACGGGTATATCTTCTGTTCGGAGAGGAGCGGTATCTGGTTCATTCCTTTAAAGAGCAGCTGAAACAGGCGATCATCGGAGACGATACCATGAACTATTCTTACTTTGAAGGGAAAGGGATTTCGCTGGATGAGATCGAAGGCCTGTCGCAGACAATGCCTTTTTTTGCCGAGCGCAGACTGATCCTTCTGGATTCTACCGGTCTGTTTAAGGGAGCCTGTGAGGGCTGGCCGGAATGGGTGAAGGAAATTCCGGATACCTGCTGCGTGATTTTCGCGGAGTCAGAGGTGGACAAGCGGAACCGGCTGTACAAAGCGGTTGCGTCCCGCGGCTATTGCGCGGAACTGAAGCGGCAGTCGGAGCGGGATTTAAAGCGCTGGATTGTGACCGGACTGGCCAGGCAGAAGCTTGGTATTACAGAAGCGGCGCTGGATCTGTTCCTGCAGCGGACCGGTGACGATATGGAAAATATCCGCATGGAGATGGAGAAGCTTGCCTCATATTGCATGGGAAGCGAAGGCGTACAAAGTAAAGACGTGGAAGCAATTTGCACGGAGCGGGTTACAAATCGGATTTTTGATATGACGCAGGCGGTTTCTGATGGAAATCAGAAACGCGCATTGGAGCTGTATTACGATCTGCTGGCGCTTCGGGAGCCGGGAATGCGGATTCTGTTTCTGATTGCGAGGCAGATGAATCAGCTTCTCTGTGTAAAAGAGATGCTTGCCGAGCGCGGGACGAAAGACAGTATTGCCGCGAAGATGAAGCTTCGGCCGTTTATCGCCGGAAAGCTGATTACACAGGCAAGGCGGTTCCCCGAAGCGCATCTACGCCGCTGTGTGGAACTCTGTGTTTCGCTGGAGGAAGCGGTCAAAAGCGGCAACATGAATGAGCGAATTGCCGTGGAGATGGTCCTGATGGCAATATCATCCGGCCGTGTCGATGAAATGGCAGGCGCTGAAAAATAAGGCGCCGCACACAAAAAATAAAAGCAGATCCGGGATAACCAGACCTGCTTTTTTATTGCATTTAAATTTAATTTCTATCCGAATCCAGCTACGAAATAGACTTAAGCCATTGCGTTGACAGCCTTGCTCAT
>CAJMMH010000328.1 GCA_905214365.1 uncultured bacterium | reverse complement strand
GTCCTGCCGCTTAAAGCGGCTGGGAAGCACGTGACTTTAGTCATGTGAGGTTCACGCATGCTACTCTCACACTATCAGAGTGCCTGCTTGCTGCAAGGAGCACCTGCTGCGTATGTTGATAAAACAAAGTGCAGCCAGCGGCAAAATCAGCCGTCATGGCAGGCATATTAGAGCACAGCACGCTCTAGTGTTTGAGAGTACATTTTAAACATGGAGGAACACAAATGATCATTGAACTGAACAGCTCCTGGCAGATGCGGCAGCTTCCGAACACTGACGCTCTTCAGGTTTCTGGCAATTCCAGATGCCTGAACAATTTGCAGAGTTCCTGCAGCGCAAAGTCTGCCGGTGAATTTCTCCCGGCTTCCGTTCCCGGAAGCGTCTACAGCACGCTTCTTGCCAACGGCCTCATGGAAGATCCGTTTTTCCGGGCAAATGAAGAAAAAGCACTTCCGCTGATGAACCATGATTACGAATTTGTCACCCGGTTTGACTGTCCGAAGGAACTTGCTTCCTGCGAACACATCCTGCTTCACTTTGACGGGATTGACACGCTTGCCGATATCTATCTGAACGGACAGCATCTCGGCTTTGCCGACAACATGCACCGTATCTGGGAATATGACGTAACCGACATTCTTTTTTCTGTGGAAAATGATCTGCGCCTTGTATTTCATTCTCCGACCCGCTTCATTGCGGAATCTTACGCTGAAAAACCGATCCAGGGCTGCGGTGAAGCAATGCGCGGCCTCTCCTATCTGCGCAAAGCGCACTGTATGTTCGGCTGGGACTGGGGGCCAAGACTTCCTGACGCAGGTCTGTTCCGTCCGGTCCGCCTGATTGGTGTGGACACCGCCCGGATTGACAGCGTCCTGATTACGCAGGATCATACACCGGATGCCGTAACGCTGACCGTTTCCGTTGAAATGGATCCGGGCATTCCGGTCAGCGACCCGGTATCCGGCAGCTCCTGCCAGGCAGTGATCCACCCGGCCAGCCATCGGTTTGGCAGCACGTTTTCATCCGCTTCTTCTCCTTATGGCACAGACCTACTCCTGGATACACTGTCCTACCGTGTCCGGATCACTGCGCCGGACGGCTCGGTTTCTGAATTTGAGAACAGTCCGAAAACGCTCCGTATTGAACATCCGCAGCTCTGGTGGCCCAATGGCTTCGGCGAACAACCGTTGTACACGGTATGCATTGAGCTTCTGGACGGTCCTGACGATAATCCGGTTATCCTTGATGTCTGGGAGCGCCGCATCGGTCTGCGCACACTGACAATCCGCCGCGAAAAGGACGAATATGGTGAATCCTTTGCGCATGAGGTCAATGGCGTATCAATCTTTGCCATGGGCGCAGATTATATTCCGGAGGACAACATCCTCTCCCGCGTCACGAAAGAGCGGACGCGCCGTCTTCTGCAGGACGCCAAAGCAGCACATTACAATGTGATCCGCGTCTGGGGCGGCGGTTATTACCCGGAGGATTTTTTCTATGATCTGTGCGACGAGCTCGGTCTGATCGTATGGCAGGACTTTATGTTTGCCTGCTGCTCCTACCGTTTAACCGATGCGTTTGAAGCAAATCTGACTGCTGAGTTTATCGACAATATCAAGCGGCTCCGCCACCATGCAAGCCTCGGCTTATGGTGCGGAAACAACGAGATAGAAACCTTTATTGTCGGAAACCGTTCCTACTGGTGCTTAGACCCCGCAGAATACGGAGATTATATCCGCCTCTTTGAATACATCCTTCCGAAGCTGACAGCTGCCTATTCCCCGCAGACCTTCTACTGGCCGGCAAGCCCGTCCTCCGGCGGTTCCTTCGACAATCCAGATGACGCAAACCGCGGCGATGTCCATTACTGGGACGTATGGCACGGAAATAAGCCGTTCACGGAATACCGCAAATTCTTCTTCCGGTATGTCTCCGAGTTTGGCTTTCAGTCCTTCCCGTCATTAAAGACCGTAGAGCAGTTTACGCTCCCGGAGGACCGAAATGTCTTCTCCTATGTCATGGAACGCCACCAGCGCAATGCGGCTGCTAATGGAAAGATTATGAATTACATGGAACAAACATTCCTGTATCCGTCTAATTTTGAGACGCTTCTGTACGCGTCCCAGCTGCTTCAGGCAGAAGCAATCCGATACGGCGTCGAGCATTTCCGCCGCAGCCGCGGACGCTGCATGGGCAGCATTGTATGGCAGCTTAATGACTGCTGGCCGGTTGCAAGCTGGTCCTCGATTGATTATTATGGCCGCTGGAAAGCGCTTCATTACTATGAGAAGCGTTTCTTCGCGCCGCTGATGATTTCCTGTCAGGAAGAAGGGACGCTGACGCAGGATCCCAACGTCAACGCGCAGCCGTATCCGCTCAAAAAATCTATCTCGCTCTGTGTTTCCAACGAGCAGATGTCTTCTGCCGACGCAACCGTATTCTGGGAGCTGCGCAATGCGGATGCCAAAATTCTGCGCCAGGAGTCCATACCGGTTACGGTCGCTCCGCTTTCCTCGCTGTGGCTGGATACCGTCGAACTTCCAGACGCAGATATTTACGAAAATTATGTCAGCTACCGAATTGAACAGAACGGAACCACCATCTCTAACGGAACCGTACTGTTCTGCGCGCCGAAATTCTTCCGCTTCCGAAACCCAAAGCTTTCTGTCCGCGCGGACGGCGATCTGCTTACCGTCTCCGGCAGCTGTTACGCAAAAAGCGTCCGCATCTGGAACGACGCGGACGACTTAAAGCTTGACGACAACTACTTTGATCTGAGCGGCGGCACTCGGACGGTACGCATTCTTGAAGGAAATCCGGAAGGACTGCGGGTTATGAGTGTTTACGATATCCGCTGATCGGGCCGCGGGCTCTGGTTTTGCAGGCAAGAGCCGCCGCCCAGCCATTCGATTTGTCAAATGGCTGAGCAGCGGCTCTATTTTATTCCTTATGCTTTCTGCAAATCAATAGTTTC
>CAJMMH010000327.1 GCA_905214365.1 uncultured bacterium | reverse complement strand
CTGCTTATTGCTCTTCGCAATTGAAGCAGGGGACTTCCTTGATTTGTTAAAAATTTTGACATTTCTGCCGAAGGTGTATCTGGCACAAAGGTGATGCTTTTGAGGAGAGAATTATAAAGAATGTGGTGAAATGGGATTAAAGCATCGTGAACAGGAACAAGCATATCCCTCTAAACCTATTGACATGATAGGAAAAGAATGCTATGATGCCCTCATCAAAATACCGCGGAGGTTGTATGGCAGATTGAGCTGCATACTGCTGGCGATACGGGCATACAGACTGGTATGCAGCGGGCAGCAAATTACGGCCGGGGCTGGACTGGATGGCAAATGCGGACAAATGAGGGAAGATGAGCAGAATGGACAAGAAACGAAAGCGGGAACTGATAAAGCTGGCAGGCGTGAAGTCGCTGCCGATTTTATGCAGCTATCTGTTTGTGGCAATGGCGTACGGAATGATGATGCAGGAAGCGGGCTATGCGTGGTACTGGTCGCTTGCGGTCAGTCTCACCGTGTACACCGGAGCGTTTCAGTTTGTGCTGATTACCTTTTTTTCTGCGGGCGCGTCGCTCGCAGCGGTCACGCTGACGGCGCTTCTGATGAACAGCCGCCAGGCCTTTTACAGCCTGACGTATCTGGAAGATTTCCGGCAGATGGGAAAGCGCAAGCCGTATATGATCCATACGATGACAGATGAGACTTATGCGGTAAACGGCACATTGGGGGATCTTCCGGATGCGGACCGGCGCGAAGCGATGTTCTGGCTGGCATTGTTCAGCCGGTGTTACTGGATGACCGGCGCGGTTCTTGGCGGTGTGATCGGCCAGCTGCTTCCGTTTCAGACAGACGGCATTGACTTTTGCATGACGGCATTATTCCTGATTATTTTTATCGATCAGTGGGAGCGGATGAAGAGCCATCGGGCTGCGCTTACCGGTCTCGCCTGCGGCATCATCTGTCTGCTCGTATTTGGTGCAAACCGGTTTATGCTGCCTGCGCTTATCATTACATCCGGTCTGCTGATGGTTCCGGTTTCGCAGCAAACCGGCAGCAAATTGGTTTCCTCGCGGTCGGGCCGAAACAGAGAGGAGGAAACGTGATGAATCAGACCCAGATGATAGCAGCCATTGCAGTTGCAGCGGCATGTACCCTTCTGATGCGCGCGCTTCCGTTCCTGCTTCTGCGGAAGGAAAAAGCGCTTCCGGCATGGCTGGAGAACCTGCGGACGGTTCTTCCGGCGGCGATTATGACAGTGCTGATCGTGTACTGTATGAAGAGTATCTGGACTGATCCGCAGACCTCAGCGCTTCCGAATCTGGCGGCTGCTGCGTTAGTTGCGGTCAGTTATAAATGGAAACACAATACGCTGTTCAGCATAGCAGGAGGAACCGCCTGCTACATGATTTTGCTGCGGCTGCTGTGAGAAAGGAAAAAACCAGTTGCAGGTTCCGTATTTTTCGCGTATACTACTGAAAGATAAGTCCTGAAAGACTTAAACGCAGATATCGGGTGGGACGGTGAATCCGTCCCATTTTTTCATGGGAGGAAGATGAAATGCTTACATTTGAAAGTGATTATACCGAAGGCGCGCATGAGGCGATTTTGCAGCGGATGATTGAAACGAACCGGGAGCAGGTTTCCGGATATGGAAATGACCGCTACTGTGAGTCGGCAAAGGAGAAGATCCGCAAGGCATGCCAGTGTCCGGATGCGGATATTTTTTTCCTGGTCGGAGGGACGCAGACCAATCAGGTGATTATCAGTTCGATGCTGCGCGACTGGGAAGGTGTGGTGTCTGCGGACAGCGGCCACGTCAATGTGCATGAGGCCGGAGCCATCGAGTATACCGGGCATAAGGTGCTTTCCATTCCGGGGAAAAACGGGAAGATGGAAGCAGAAGCGCTAAAGCAGTATCTGCGGCAGTTTTTCTCCGATGGAAACAGAGATCACATGGTATTCCCGGGAATGGTGTATATTTCTCATCCGACGGAGTACGGGACGCTTTACACGGAAAAGGAACTGAAGGAACTGTCGGCGGTCTGCAGGGAGTATCAGATTCCGCTGTTTCTGGACGGCGCGAGACTGGGATATGGACTGATGAGCCCGGGAACGGATGTGACGCTGCCGCTTCTTGCGGAGTGCTGCGATGTTTTTTACATCGGCGGAACCAAGGTCGGCGCGCTCTGCGGAGAAGCTGTGGTATTTCCTCGCCACGGAATGCCGCCGCATTTTCTGACGATGGTGAAGCAGCACGGCGCGCTTCTGGCAAAGGGTCGTCTGCTGGGGCTTCAGTTTGATACTCTGTTTACGGATGATCTGTATCTGAAAATCAGCGGACATGCGATGGAGATGGCGATGTTCCTGAAAGAAGAGCTGAAGAAAAAGGGATACGAGTTCCTGTTGGATTCTCCGTCAAACCAGCAGTTCCCGATTCTGAGCGGAGCCGATCGTGAAGCGCTGGAAGGCAAAGCAGGATACAGCTTCTGGGAATGGATCGACGGCGACCGGGCGGCAGTCCGTTTCGCAGTCAGCTGGGCGACCACGAAAGATCAGGTGCAGACGCTTCTGGATCTGCTGCCGGATCACAGCAGAGCGTAAAGCAGGAATCGCGCATTGCGGGATTAATGGTTCCGTGTTATAATATCAAATGTGCCCTCGGAATCTCGTTGTACCTGAATTTGCAAGCGGATTTTTTGTCGGAGGTGCCTGAATTTTTGAGACGTACGCGGTGCGTACGTTGATAAAATTCAGACATCTCCGGCGGAAAATCAGCCGCAAAGCCAGGTGCATAAGAGATTCCGAGAGTACATTCAAAAGAAAAGGAACGGGAAGAGCAGAGGCGCTGTTTCCGTTCTGGGCGCAGAAAAATCCAGATAGAGAGATCGCGTAGCCGGAGAAAACAATGCTGCATGAGCAGACTGTTCTGCTGCGCATTGAGAAATCCGACAGAAAAAGTAAGTACAGGAGGAGGCATTATGTAATTAAATATATTGATAAAAATGATTCTTTGTGTCTAA
>CAJMMH010000326.1 GCA_905214365.1 uncultured bacterium | reverse complement strand
CAACGGACGCACCGTGTACGCTTCAAAAATTCAGACACCTTCGACAAAAAATCCGCTAGCCAAGACAGGCAGAACGAGATTCCGAGAGCACATCATCTTCAGGCAACTGTGCCGGTCTTACTTTTGTATACCCTGATTTTACCATAGACCACCTGCTCTGACAAGCAATTTCCGGCTTTGTGCATGTTTCCCCGCATTTATGCACATGCTATCTGCAACCGGATTGCATACTGCCTGTCATGGGCCCAGACAGGCGGCGAAATCCGTTGATATAAAAAATATGTACTCCCGGAATTTCTTATGTACCTGCCTTTACGGCTGAAATGCCGAGAGCACATACTATTAAGGAGGGATTTTTATGCCGCTTACTGAACTGGAGCTTCAGAATCTCCGTCATCTGATCCTTGAGCGCGAAACAGCTTTCAACAAAATGTCCTGTTACGCGCAGGACACTGTGACGCCGGAGCTGAAGCAGTATTTTCAGAGCGCCGCGCAGACCGCTGCGGAAAGCAAAAAGGAACTGCTTGGTTTTCTGAAATAATGTGTTTAAACTATCAATATCAAAAAGAAATACCGAAAGAGAGCGATTATGAACGAAAAAACAATGACAGCCGATGCGCTCAGCCAGGCAAACTCCGGCCTTGAGCATCTTGGTGCAATGATTACGCAGACGCAGAACCAGAAGCTGCGTCAAACTCTGATCCGCATGAGGAATGCTGCGGAAGTCTCTCAGTACGAACTGTACGACCTTGCCGCGCAGCACGGCTATTATCAGCCGGCCGCAAACGCGGATTCCGATGAAATCCGGCAGGTCAGACAGATTTTTGAAGGAACCTCCATGCTTTCCTGAGAATTGCCTTCCTAGAGCTTGTTTGAAAAAGGCTTTCTGCAAGATGTGCGTCACAGTTTGCTTTGCCGCCCGGTTCCCCGCTAAAAAGTAAAAAAAGGAAGCCGTGTCCCGATCCACTGCCGCGTCAGGCAGCAGGAGCCGGAACACGGCTTTCTTTTTTGTATATACCAATAATACCGCTCTTGTTTGGTCAATCACGGACGCCGGTAACGAATTGCAAGGCTGCTTGCGAGTTCTTCAATCTGATACGTACCAAGCAGCTGCATCCGCTGATCCATCAGCGGCTCCGCTCCCTCCGCAGCCACAATACCAACGATTTTTCCAAATACCCGGTAAACCAGAAATGTGTGCCTTCCCTGTGTCAGCCCGGTGAAATAATCAGCGCATCCACTCAGAAGGCCGCTCAGCTCCGCGCGGGGAATCCTGTATTTCCGATATACCTCGGACGCAATGGCAAGAAACGCGACCTCAGCCCGCGAATACTCACCGTCCTCAACTGCCCGCGCGACATCCGGATGGATTTCTTCCATCTCCAGCAGAAGTTCTTTGTTGAACTCCTTCTTTTCCGCCTGAATACTCAGCATCTTCGCCATTTCCTCTATGGAACAGGACTCCTTCTTCTCCTGGATAAACGCAATCCGCTCCAAAACTTTTTCTGCCGGAAGAAACGTCTCCTGTCCTGTCCTGGACGCTTTTTTTATAAACCATTCTTCCGGAATCAGTCCTTCCCGCTTCCAGCGGTACAGCTGCCCGTAAGAAATCCCGGCCTTTTCCAGCAGCTCTTTTTTAGTAATCATTGACATGCAGTATCCCCCCTCCCTTGCGCAGAGCACATTGGAATCAAAAAGACAGCCGCCAGCGGTTTATTCCGAAAGCGGCTGTCTGTTACTTCTATTTCAGAAGCTGTTTACTTTTCCTGCCCGGCCGCTTCTAACGCCTTTGCCAGCGCCTCTGACTCTTCGCCCTGTGCCTTGCGGTACTCATACGCCTTGCGCATCATCTCATACGCGCGCTTCTGACCCTTCTCGCCATACTTTGCGAGGTTTTCCAGATTTCCTTCGATATTCTTTGCGTAGGCATCCATCATACCCATCTCTTCAAGCGCACGGAATGCAAGATAGATATTCTCAAAGGACTTGTCCGGATTCTTCTCCAACAGCATGGTAATCGCCTGACGTCCGAGTCTCTTCTTGCACTCTTCAACGCCGTGCTCTTCCATGTAGTCAATATCAATCAGATTTCCGACCTCTTCAACCGGATACAGCTGCAAAGCCATCTGCAGGCGGTACAGCTTATCAAGCTCTTCCTCCGGAATTGCTTCTTCGCCCGACTCCTTCTTCATAGCCAACAGGCTCTCTGCCATCGGAAGTCCCTCAAGAAGAATGTTGACAAACTTACGGGACACCAGGCCGGTAAACGCAGGATTTGCATTCTGGTTGAACTCGCTCTTCATCATGTTCTGAACCGCATTCTCAAACTCATCGGTATCCAGCTTCTTGTAATCCGCATTGCATACCAGCGTCTGAAGCATGTAGATGAAATACATCGCGTCCAGCTTTGCATCCTTTACACCGTCAAACGCAGCAGCAAAGCCGTCGATATCGCCGAGGTTTGCACAGCACTCCAACAGCATTGCCTTGGCGGATGCCTGGTTCGGATGGTTTTCCGGCATCGAAGCGATTGCCTTTCTTGCCTGCTCATAATCCTTTTTCTTCATGGCAAGCAGCGCTTCCTGGTAGGAAGTCTCCTCTGCTCCCGCTTCTTTCATCAGCGCAAGCAGCTTCTCCGGTACAGATGGATCAACCGCCAGACGGATTGAACGCACAAAACGGTTCTGCAGACCAGGAAGAGTAAGCTTGTCAGCATCAGCCAGGAAATCTGTCAGGAAAATCTCGTCTATGGACTTCTCAACGGCCGCAACCACAACCGCGAGGCGCTCTAACAGGGCGCTCAGCAGACGCTCTTCATTCACTAACTTCTTATGCTCAAGGCGAAGCGCAATGCTCTCCTTCAGTTCAGACAGCGGGTGCGCAATCTGAAACTCCTGAATCTGCTGCTGTCTCTTAACAAATAGGATCACAAAATACAGAACCTTCGGCTCCTGTCCGCTCGGATAATCCGCAACAGAACGGTAAATTGCAGAAATCAGCGACTTATCATGGCTGTAATGC
>CAJMMH010000325.1 GCA_905214365.1 uncultured bacterium | reverse complement strand
CGGTTCCGGAAGAAGGCTCAGGAACCGGCAGTTTTTCTGTGTATTTACGGGGAAAAGCGGTTGCGAATCCGCCGGGATTTGCTATAATAAATCCGTAACCGCAGAAAACAGGCAATATGCGCCTGATGCGCCGTTTGGCGGTAAGAGGAAAACATAAAGCTGCCGACCAGCGGGAAAATCATAAGAAACGACAAGAGCAAAAAGCAACGACGAAAAGAAAAGCAAGAGAGGAAATAAAAAATGAAGCTGATTAAGAGTTTTACAGTAAACCATGATGTTCTGGAGCGCGGCATGTATATTTCGAGAGTAGACGGCGATGTGGTAACGTATGATCTCCGCATGAAAAAGCCGAATGGCGGTGATTATCTGGCAAATCCGTCTATGCATACGATTGAGCATCTGTTTGCAACCTATGTAAGAAACAGCGATGATTCTGATAATATCGTTTATGTTGGCCCGATGGGCTGCCGCACCGGCTTTTATTTCCTTGTCCGTGATGTGATTTCCCATGAGCACGCGCTGCAGCTGGTAAAAGAGTCGATGGCGTTTATCGCGGATTATACCGGAAAGATTCCGGGAACCGAGCCTGCGGAATGCGGAAATTACAGAGAACATGATCTGGAGGGCGCGAAGAAAGAAGCGGCAGAGATGTGTAAGGTTCTGGAAAACTGGACCGTGGATCAGATGACATACCGCCAGTGAGTGCCGGTATTATTATAAAAGGCAGGCATCAGAGATGAAAAAACTGAAACATCTGATCATTGTACTATGTCTGTTTCTGGTATGCGTGCTGCTGTGGAAAGTAGTGGGAATTGTATCCAGATTGAAGGTGCTATCAGGGCAGGCAGCAACGGTTGGAACAGAGGCCGCGCGGACTGGAGCGGCAGAGCCGACAGAACCGGATGATATGCAGGCAGGAGAAGCAGCAGAGGCGCTGACCGGGGAGCGGCAGCCGGAGCAGACCGCAGAAGTTCTGCAGCCGGCAGAAATGGTGCAGACCGGGATGGTACAGACAGGAAATGAACCGCGAACGGAATCCGAACCAGGACAGCAGGAAGCCGCATCCGAAGAAACGCAGTCGGCGGTGCATCCGATTTTGATGGGGGATTCCAGAACGGTATGTCTGTACTGTTCGCAGGCTTACGATGAGACGGAATATCCCAAGCATCTGTTTTACGCAATGAGTGAGGATTTTTCCGCGCAGGCAGGAATTTCTACGTTTGTTGCGAAGGGCGGCGAGGGTGACGCCTGGTTTGAGAAGTACGGGCTGGCAAAAGGAATTACCTTCCTGGATGAAAACGCGGTGATGGTTGTCTGGTTCGGAGTCAATGATTTGGATAAGGCACAGCGGTATATTAATTATATTAATGGTGTTGCACTGACGTATGGGGCGCCGGTTTATTACATGACGATCGGTCCGTGCGACGGCAAATGGGAAAACAAAAACGCGGATATCCTGAATTTCAACGCGGCGCTGGCGGCACAGCTTGATTCGGCGGTACATGTGATTGATATGTATAGTTTTATCAGCAACGGTCTGCTGACCGGCGAGTTTGCGACTATCGACGGACTTCACTATGATTATAAAACCAGCATGGCAGTTTATCAGCATATGTTGGAAGAAATTGAAGCAGCGCAGGCACTGGAGGGAGGAATCTGACATGACGCTGCAGCAGCTGAAGTATGTAATTGCAATAGCGAATGCAAATTCAATGAATGAAGCGGCAAGACAGCTGTATATTTCACAACCAAGCCTTTCCGGGAGCATCCGGGAGCTGGAGGAGGAGATTGGGACGGAGTTATTCTGGAGAACTAATCGGGGGATTCAGATCACGCCGGAAGGACTCCATTTCCTCGGATATGCGAGACAGGTTGTGGAGCAGTTTGAGCTGCTGGAAGATCACTATGTTTATAAACGGGAGCAGAAGAAAAAATTCGGCGTTTCCATGCAGCATTATTCCTTTGCAGTAAAGGCATTTGTTGAATTGGTACGGCAGTATGGTATGGACGAGTATGAATTTGCCGTGAGGGAGACAAGAACCGGAGAAGTAATTCAGGATGTAAGAGAGTTCCGGAGTGAGCTTGGAATCCTGTATCTTAACGATTTTAATCGAAAGGTTCTGACAAAGCTGTTCGGGGAAAGCGGATTGGAATTCACGCCGCTGTTTCCCTGCCGGATCTTTGTCTATCTGTGGCGGGGCAATCCGTTGGCAGAGCAGAAGCTGATTACGATGGAACAGCTCCGGGAATATCCCTGCCTGTCATTTGAGCAGGGAGAATTGAACTCCTTTTATTTCGCAGAAGAGGTATTGAGCACAAGCAAGTATCCCCGTATGATCAAGGCAAACGACCGGGCAACGATGCTGAACCTGATGGTTGGCCTGAACGGATATACGCTTTGCTCCGGTATCATCTGCGAGGAGCTGAACGGCACGGATTATGTGGCGGTTCCGCTGGATTCCAGGGAAACCATGATGATCGGTTATCTGTCCAGAAAAGGAATGGCAATCAGCCCGTTGGGGAAGCAGTATCTGGAGTATCTGGAGGCGTACCGGGATAAAGTATTATGACGGGAAATGAGCGATTATAGAATCAGGAAATAGAAATACCCCTGGGGTTGTCATTTCACTAGTAGTGAAAGGATTACTGCCAGGGGTATACGATTAATTGGCCTGAATTTTCTGAAGCAACGCTTTCCGAAGAATTTGGGGAAAATTGAGATCCATTGAGGATGCCGATTCATTTAACCATTCCGGAATGGTGAGTGTTTTTTTATTGCTTTATTGTTATACATTTTTCTGTATTTCATTGTATCACTGGCGATGAAATTGATGAAATCCTTTTCGGAAAAAGAAAATGCGGCAGGAGCAGAGGGGGGCAGGAATCAATGTCATTAAGATAAGTGATTCTTTATGATCGCAGGTACGCCGGTTCTTTTACTGTCACTGGTGGCTCAGCTTATTTTTGTGCTATCAAGTAAGAATAAATACCACCTGCAATTGCAACACTGACTAACAATACCAGAGAAATAACCGTTAGTAAAGTTCCTTCTAATAAGAAACATAATATCAGAATGATGATACCT
>CAJMMH010000324.1 GCA_905214365.1 uncultured bacterium | reverse complement strand
CGCGGTGCGTACGTTGATAAAATTTGAGCGCGGCTGGCGGAAAATCAGCCGTAAAGCAAGTGCGGAAAAGACTCCGAGAGTACATAATATATAATTTTTTTCAGAACAGTAAGAAAAAGGGATTCCATTTTTTGTCTATATAGATGAAAGCGGTGATATGCAGTGCGCAGGTCATATCATCCGGAGAAAAAACAGAGAGGTTCGTTTGGACGGAGGGTGCATGCAGATCCGGAAAATCAGACGGACAGGGCTCGGAAAGCGTGGGGAAGGCAGAAGAGAATGACAGATGAAGAGATTATCCGATTGCTGTGGAACCGGGATGAAACGGCAGTCACAGAGATGGAGCATACATATGGAGGATACTGCTACCGGATTTCATGGGAAATTACGCAAAACAGAGAAGACGTCCATGAATGTATGAATGATACATGGTTAAAAACCTGGTACAGCATTCCGGATAAGCGTCCGGACTCGCTTCGTACATTTGTCGGCCGGATTGCCCGGAACCTTTCTTTGAATCGCGTAATTCACGACCGGGCAAAAAAACGAGGATCCGGAACGGTATTGCTTGTGTATGAAGAACTTTCAGAAATGCTTGGAGACGAGGAAGATCCGATCGAGAACATGATCAGCAGACAGGCGTTTGCTGAGCGCATCAATACTTTCCTTGATCGGCAGAGCCGGATGGACCGGGCAATCTTTATATTGCGGTTCTGGTATTTTTATTCGCCGAAAGAAATTGCAAAACAGCTTGGTGTTGGTGAAAAGGCAGTCTACAACGCATTGTATCAGCTTCGGAAACGGTTTGCTGCGTACTGGAATCCGGAAAACGGATAAGGCGGCAGAAAGGACAGAGGATATGGAAAGACGAAATGAGAAAAGAGGCGGGAAGAAAATGGAGCGCAAGGGGAAAAAGATGGAACGGCTGATCTGGCTTTCTGATATCAGAGACGAATACATTCTGGACGCAGCGGCATGGAAGCCGCAGAAGCAGGAAATCCGGAAATGGGAGAGGCAGCTTGAGCATTCTTCTATGCAGCAGGCGGACCAGGAAAAAAAGGATCAGACGCCGAAAAAGCTTCTGTTTCTTCTTGGAACGGCAGCGGCAGCCGCAGCACTCTTTGGAATTGGAATGTTTGCATTGCGCCCAAATGGAAATGGACCGCTGAAGGATCCGGTTTATCTGGAGCAGACAACAGAAGAGACTGGGGAATCGGAAACAAAGGAGCAGGAATCCGAAGTTTCCCGTACAGAGCACGAAAGCGGTTCAAAGCCGGATGAAACTGAGAATGGTACAGCAATCCGTGTAACTGCAGATGTTGGAGAAAAAGGGAGCAGAGAAGAGACGGCGGCATGTCAGGAGTCAGGGCCATCAATGGCAGAAACTGTGGATTCCAATGACTCAGATACACCGGGAAGCGCTAATGATCCAACCGCTTCCGCATCACAGCCAGGCAATACCACAGAACCAGCGGGATTGTCAGAAACACCGACAATGACAATTAGCAATACAGCAGTCGGTTTTCAGGTTACAGTGACAGCGGCAGAAGCGGATACTGCAATGAATGATGTGTTGATTGAAAGCTGGACAGAATCGAACGGCCAGGATGATCTGGTACAGGATCGGTTAGCGGGAAATGGAACGATTGCAATTAGCTATGTGGACGCGTCCGACCATCAGTATCAGCTTGGCAAATATATTGTTCGATGCACGTATACTAATCAGAGTGGGAAGAAACGGGTGACAGAACAGTGGTTTTTCCTGGAAACAGCGGCATTCCACGGAGATGATCTGAATCCGAACGGAGATGACAGTACGCAGACTTCCGGTTCGGCGGAATCAGAAACGCCGTCGCTGTCAATCATAAATACGGTACTTGGCCTGCAGGTCACTCTGAACGCGTCAGTCGCGGATACGGCAATGAATAACGTATTGTTTGAGGTATGGACAGAAACAGACGGGCAGGATGATCTGGTGCAGGACCGGCCGGTTCCGGAAGGCTTGAAGGCAGTCAGCTATGTGGATGTTTCCGATCATCAATATCTGGGCGGTGTTTACATCATCCGTTGCTCCTATACCAATCAGTCCGGCCAGGTACGTACCGTGGAACAGAAGACGATCATTGATACTGGCAGCATTGCAATTCACGGAGAAGAAATTGAGCCGCAGGGAGATTAATCATACAGCGCTACAAAACGATCGGAGCCGTAAAGCGACTCCGATCGTTTTGCTTGAATTAGTTTTCCGCCCATGGATCGGGCTCAAAATACTGCCGTTTGCAATGTCCCTCCACATCCTCGTTGATCATATCCTGCTGATCCATAAGTGCTCGAATCCGGTCGGTTTCATCTTTGGAGAGTGTGTTATTTTTACAGTAAGATTCAAGCAGCTCCGACATTCTTCCGTTATACCAGAAATCAATTTCATGGTTCCGGACAAAGTCGGTGTATTCTTCAAGCGGACGAGTAATATGAATATACGCAAATGTCCCGTGCCGGGTTACTTCAACAAAGCCCTTATCGGATAAATGCTGAAGAAACGTAGAAATGCTTGTCCGCTTGTATTTTTTTCCATACAGTTCCTCAATTCGCTCCATAAGTTCCGGAGCTGTCATTTCATGGTCAGCGTCCCACAGGATTTTCATAATCGGAATTTCTGTATTGCTCATCAGTTCACGTTCGTACATAGTAACCTCTTTCTGTTTTTATGTGGCAGCTTTGTGTTTTAAAGGAAGAACTGCCCCAATTTTCACGACCTTTATGTGACATCCACGTTTTTCTGAGCATCAGCCTGCTCTGTTATGGTACCTGATGTTTTTGGGGGGTCAGCGTTGGATACGTCAGCATTGCTAGGTTTGTTTTGACAACCGAAGAGAGTAGTCGCCCACGGAGACACCGAATACTTATGGAACGTTTCCTCCTTACATCGTTATACTGTAATAATACCTCTAAGATTGTAGAGTGTCAAGTTGAGATATATTGATTAAGAACATATTATGTTACTGTTTGAGCGTAGCGCGAATAGTAACCATATTATTTTACTTACGTGAACTACCCATCACCTAAAGGTAATGGGCTTCTAAGAAACTGACGTTTCTATT
>CAJMMH010000323.1 GCA_905214365.1 uncultured bacterium | reverse complement strand
ATGATGCATCTGTGCGTACAAATCACCAAAGCTTTACATGTTCAACATCCAGATCCTGCACGGTCTGAGCGGGCGCGGTCAATGGAACCAGATGGTCGGGGCGAATGAATACAAGCACCTCATTGACTGCCGCCGGAACATAATGATGACCCGCCGGAAGTATTTCTTCCTCATAATCGCTCATGGAACGCATGCGCAGCAGCTTCATTTCCTCAGGCAGATAGACATACCGGCCAGTCGCGTTCTGCGTATAGACAGGCGCAATCATCAGGCTCTCGCCGACAAACAGCTGATCCTCAACCTGGGATGCAAACGCATCCTGCGGATACATCATTTTCATAGTGGAGAAGTACATGCCGCCGTCGAGTGCCGCCTTCACATACTCGCTGTACAGATACGGCAGCAGGCCGTAACGGATGCTCAGCAGGTTCACAAAACCTCTGGTATCGTCAAACTGATAGCACTCTTTTTTTCTGGTTCCGATGGACGCATGATTCCGCATCAGCGGTGTAAATAAGCCAAATTCAATCCACCGCATCAGAAGCTCCTGTGTGGTATTTCCGCCGAAGCCTCCGAGGTCTGCGCCGGAATACAGGAATCCGCACATATTCAGAGACGGCATCATCTTGATGTTCATCAGCAGATGGCTCCACCACGCGATGTTGTCACCGGTCCAGATTCCGCCGTAGCGGTGCATACCGATGCAGGAGGAACGAGAAAACAGCAGCGTGCGTTCGCCCGGTCTGAGTTCATCAAACGCCTCTGCTGCCGCGCGCGTCATGTTATAGCCGTACAGGTTGTGTACCTTATCGTGGCGGACACGGCCCTGCGGCGTTTCATGGTAAAAGCTGCGGTAATCCTTCGGACGGTTCTTGACCGCTTCCGCGGCTCCGGTCACATCCCAGACATCGTACACGTCCATGTTGGTTTCCCCGCGGTGAACCTCCAGTTTGTCCCACATTTCCTTCAGCCCTGCCGGTGAATAAAAGAGCGCAGGCTCATTCATGTCGTTCCAGAATCCATCGATTCCCATGTCTGTCAGGACATGGTACTGCATGCCGAACCAATGCCTTGCCTCCGGATTGAGCACGTCCGGAAAATGAGCCAGTCCCGGCCATACCGCTCCCTCAAATACGCTTCCATCCTCCATCCGGCAGAAGTATCCTTTTTTGAGGCCCTCTTCGTCCGTTTCATAACCTTCTTCCGCCTTCACGCCCGCATCAATGATTGGAACCAGATGGATGCCCTGTGCCTTCAGTTCGCGGCTCAGCCCCTCCAGATCCGGGAACGCTTCCGTATTAACGGTAAAATCCTTGAAGTGGTCCATGTAGTCAATGTCAAGATATACCATATCGAGCGGCAGCTGATTTTCCCGGTGCAGACGCACAATCTCCCTCACTGACGCTTCATCCGGATAGCTCCAGCGACTCTGCCCGTAGCCGAATGCCCAGCGCGGCGGAATGTAGCTGCGGCCAATGATGCGGCGGAACTGACGGATAACGCTGTTGAGCGCGCTGCCGCTTCCGTCCTCGTCCCCGGTAATCAGATAATAATCGGTATCCTTATCTGCCAGCGTAATAGTCATGCGGTCCGGATGCGTGAACCCGATATCATACGTAATCTGCCCCGGATTATCCAGAAACAGGCCGATGGTACGCGCACCGTCGATGACAAAAAAATTGTGCGCCGCGTAGAGCGAACGCTTATCCTCATTATGAATCGGATCGTCCGTATTATTGCTGCAGTAAATACCACCCCGCTTGTTGATGCCCCTGACATTCTCGCCAAGGCCGTATACGCAGTCCTCCGGCGCAAGCACAATGGCAATCGTCTGCTCATCTTCTCTGGTAAAATACGGAAGCTCTCCCGCTGTTTCTGCAATTGTCTCAATCACCGAATCGGTCTGAAACGGTGTTCCTACGCGGTATTTCTGAATCATATCCCCTGTTTCCTCCTGATTTTTCTTATGTGCTCTCGGAATCTCGTTGTATCTGAATTTGCGAGAGTACATTCTTCTTTATCCACTGATTTCACGGCAATATCCCCCGGTTTAAGAGAGCCGCTCTTTCAGATACTTTTCTGCTGCTTCTTTTATCTGCCTCATCTGCCCGGCCGTCTCCGGATTCTGATATGGAATCCGTCCGATGATCTTCGGGATAAATCCCTTTTCTAGCACATACCGGCAGCTTTCATCAAAATTCAGATCATAAATATAAGCCAGATACGAAACCCACATATCCAGATGAGTCACACGGTCGCTGTTTTTCACTGGTCTGCACTGCATCACACGCTGAAAAATCGGCTTGCTGACGTTTTCCTTTCCCGCTGCCTCCGCGCTGACATCAAGCATCGTTTCGATTGGCTCTGTTTCTTTGACATAGAAATTATCAAGCTTATCCGCATCCCGGATCAGAAGGCTGTGCAGCTTCGTCCGCTCATCCTCGATTGGCTCCGGCAGAAATACGCCGTGATTTTTAATTGCTGTATCAATAATCCCATCCAGTTCCCGTGTCTGCGGAAGAAACTCCCGGATCATTCCCTGCTCAAACAGCACATCCAGGCTGCACTGCGCATGCGGCATCAGCCGGTCGTCAAAGCTGCGGAACCGGCGCAGCTGTTCAAATCGGCCGATATCGTGAAGCAGCGCGATCAGTCTCGCAAGCTCCCTGTCCTCGTCGTCAAGTCCAAGCGCGTCCGCCAGATATTCGCTGCACGATACCACGCCAAACGTATGCCTCACCTTCAGCCGGATCTTGTCATCCGTCAGATCATAGACACTGATATAGCGGTTGAAGACACGCTTTGCTGATTCAAAATCAAAAATTTTATCCGGCACGTTTGATTCCCCTTTCTTCAAGTCTGAGCATCCATTCGTTCATTTCCGGCGGCCGCGTGCCGCTTTCCAGTTCTTCCCATGCGCTGCCTTAATATCCAAACGTTCCGCTCAGTGAATCATCTTTTTCTACCCAGTCTTCCACATGGATCACACGGTAGTGGTCCGCGTCATCCCGGATGTACACGGTTTCAATTCCAGCATTGATAATCATGCGCTTACACATTGCGCAGCTGTTGGAGTTGACAATATATTCGCCGGTATCCGCTTCCTTTC
>CAJMMH010000322.1 GCA_905214365.1 uncultured bacterium | reverse complement strand
GGCTACCTTAACCCACCGTCTAAAGCCAGTGGGATTGCGGTAGCCCTATTTCAAAATATTCCTGTGTTTCCGCTTTATCCTGAATATACTGATTTTCCAGCGCTTCGTATGCCGCTGTTTTCCGGATAATCGCTGTCAGCAGCTGATCCAGTTCCTTTCCCTCGCTGTAGTCTGCCGGAGCAAAGTAACGGATCCGGTTGTCATGCATCATCCGGTATACCTTTTTCTTGTCTCCGGTTTCCGGATTGTATACGCCGATGGAATGTCCGCCGTATGTGTTGACCAGCTTCATACTCGGAATATCCGTATCGCTGTCGCCGAGATAGACAATATTTCGGAATGGAACGCGCATCTGCTCCGGCGGGAAATAATCATTGACCCCCGGATCATTGACATCCAGAATCCCCTTTTCAATCCGGAACAGGAACTGAGTTTTACTCGTATAATTCACTGCCTGCGCCGGCCAGACTGCAACGCCGCTTTCATCGTAATAAAATGAACTGGCGTAGATGGTTTCAAACGCGCCTTTCTTTGCTATCACAGTTCCTTCAATCATTTCCCTCAGACCGGAAGAAATGATATAGTGCTCCACAATTACATGATGATCCCGTCCGTACTGGCGAATCCGTTCAAACCAGTCTTCGACACCGGGAAACAGCTTGACCTTTGATCCATACTCTTCCAACGCCTTCCGGCTCAAATCAAAGTGCCCCTTTGCCTCCCGAACCATCTTATACATATAGGAAAGATTGGAATCCATATCATTTTCCCTTGCCATCCGGTTCGACTCTTCCCAGAACTGATCGACATGATAATTGACGGATTGAATATATCCCTGCGCCTGCATATCATCGGGCGATAAGGTTTTATCAAAATCGTAGCAGATTGCCAATACCGGCATCGTTTCTTTCTGCTTTCGCTTATACTCAATTTTATGTTCCTGTCCCAATAAAAGCCTCCTGCTCATATGTGCTCTCAGAATCCCGTTGTGCCACAAATCCCGGTACACACAAGCTTCCGGGAGTACATTATCTTATAACATCCTGATACTCCGGATGGGATGCAAACCACTTCTGCGCATAGCTGCATGTCAGCTTTGCTGTTTTCTTTTTTGCGCGCAGCTGCTTTGCCGCTGCTTCCATCAGCTGACCGGCAACACCCTGTCCACGAAGCGAATCATCCACAAAGGTATGATTAATCTCAACGGTATTCTCATCCAGCGCCGGGAACGTCACCTCCGCCAGCTTTTCGCCGGACGCGCTGTAATACTCAACTGCATACTCCCGATATGTAAACATCATGGTTCATTTCCCCTTTTTCTGTCTGCTCTCTAAATCCTGTTTTTTGTCAGCTGCCAGGTCTTTCTTCACTGCCTGACGCAGCTTCCTGCCGCCGCTTCTCCCGCCAGACAGACGGCGGATATCCCGTAACCTGCCGGAACTGCCTAGATAGATGCACCAGACTGTTGTAGCCGCAGCGCTCGGCAATTTCCTCGACTGTTAATCCAGTTTCCATCAGCAGACGCTTTGCTTTCTGTACCCGGCTCTGAATCAGGTCCGTTCCAAATGGTACATGAAATGCCTGCCGGTACAGCTCCTGCACATACGCCCGGCTCAGACTTGCCTGCCTGGCCAGCTCATCTACGGACCAGCTTTGCTGCGGACTGGCATACATGGCCTCCCGTAATTCCAGCAGGCGGCTGTAATGCGAAATCTGAACCAGCTCCGAATGGCAGTAATTCTCCAGAAGTTCAAATAAGGCCAACAGCAGCTGCGAAATCACATGATCGCTGTCAGAAATGCCAGAATGATACGCATGGTTCATCAGCGCCAGATATTGTCTGATCGGAAGGCTTCCGTTTAAATAAATCAGTTCATTGAATGGAAGGCCAAACGCGCGCATACGGTCCTGCGGATCATAAAAATTGATCCAGTCATCCGAATATCCGCATCCTTGCCCGATGTAGTTCAGCTTCTGCTCTGGTGCTGCCAGCAGCAGGGTACCTCTCTTTACCGGAATCTTTTTTCCATCCATAAAAAAAAAGGAGTCGGTAAGTGTATACAGCAGGATATAATATCCCCGCCGTTCCTCGCAGTGAAGAATCAGATCTCCCGGTTCATGCCGGCTGTCACAGCCGACCGAATCAGTCCGAAACATCCGCATCCCGCCTCCCTTCCATTTTGATTGGCTGCCTGACGGCCATCCACTGTGTTTTCCTCTTTATCATACCAGATTTTTTCCATCTGTTCAATTGCAAAATCAGCAAAATCCATTCTGGTCTGCTCTGAACGCAGGCTTCAATAAATCAGACGATATGTTAAATAATAGCGATCATATGTTATTCCTTTTTGCTCCTTCTCTGTGTATGATGATGCTATCAAACAGGCTGAATGACAGCCGGAAACGAGGAAAATATGATTGCTTCAAGACCGCCTATGGGATGGAATTCCTGGAATACGTTTGGTTCGAACATTAATGAGCAGCTGATTATGGAAACCGCCGACCGCATGGTTTCCGATGGATATCTGGAGAAAGGCTATACTTATGTCATTATTGACGACTGCTGGTCCTTAAAGGAACGCGTTGACGGTAAGTTAGTTGCCGATCCGGCGCTTTTCCCGCATGGAATGAAAGCACTTGCCGATTACATTCACAGCAGGGGGTTGATATTCGGCATTTATTCCTGCGCCGGAACGAAGACCTGCGCCGGGTATCCGAGCAGCTATGGCCACGAGTTTGATGACGCAAAGCAATTTGCCGAGTGGGGCGTTGATTATCTGAAGTATGATTTCTGCAATTTCCCGGCAAGCGGCGATGCTAAAAACGCGTATCTGACTATGGCAGTCGCTCTGCGCAGCACCGGCAGAGATATCCTGTTTGCCGCCTGCAACTGGGGCAGCTATGATCCGTCCGGCTGGATGCGTTCCCATGGCGCACATTCCTACCGCTCGACCGGCGACATTTTTGATGTTCCGAAGAGCTACAAGGATATCTTCCGCAGTCAGGTGGAAAATATTGAAGGCAACGCTCCCGGCTGTTGGAACGACATGGATATGCTGATTGTCGGCATGCACGGAAACGGCAATGTCGGCGTCGGCGGCTGCAGCGACCTGCAGTATCAGCAGCATTTT
>CAJMMH010000321.1 GCA_905214365.1 uncultured bacterium | reverse complement strand
ACCCACCGCTTATTGCTCTTCGCAATTGAAGCAGGGGACTTCCTTGATTTGTTAACAATAACGTCGGACTTTACCGCTCATTCGCCCGAACAGTGTGAGAAAACTTTGCTGGAATTACTGCTGCTTCAATCCGTTCACCCACTGAATGGAAAGCGGCATCCAGGACTGAACCGGCGGGAATACCTCATCCGGCGCAACCTGAGTCTCACGGTTTGCAAGCGATAGTCCGTGATTTCCGTGTGGATACATATGAAACTCAGCGGATACTCCGGCTTTTCGCAGCGCGGACACATACAACAGGGAGTTTTCAACCGGAACTGCGCCATCCTCGTAGGTATGCCAGATAAAGGTTGGCGGATTGTCCTTTGTTACCTGATTCTCCAAGGATGTCAGTTTCAGGTACTTTTCCTGATCCAATCCGCGAAGAAGCGTATCAAAGGAGCCTCTGTGCGCGTACTCTCCAGAAGTAATAACCGGATAGCAGAGGATATTTCCGTTCGGACGGATGTCCTCAGGCTTCAGGCCCAGCGCTTCCAAGACGAACTCCTGATTCCAGAAGCAGCCAAGGCTTGCTGCCAGATGGCCACCTGCGGAAAATCCCGCGACAATGATCTGATCCGGATCGATATTCCATTCCTCCGCCCGCGATCGGACAATTGAAACCGCCTGTGCCAGTTCGAGAAGCGATGACGGAAATACAGCCGGTTCGCAGCTGTAGTAAAGCACAAATGTCTGGAACCCGGCAGCCAGATACTGAACCGCAATGCTCTCTGACTCTCTGGTTGAGGTGTAGCGGTAACCGCCGCCTGGGCAGACAATAACTGCAGGTCTCGGCTTTTTCAGATACTGCGGCTTTTGAATCATCGCCTCAAGCGTAGGCTGGAACTCGCCCTTAGTTCTGCCTGCTTTTTCATATGGAACCTTTAACTGAATCGTTTCGGTAATCATAACCTTTCTTCCTTTCTGATTGATAAATTCTCAAAATCACGCTCTAAAATCTGTATGGCGTGCCGTTTTTACCCTGCTGGTTATTATATCTTCTGCGTATTCTGCATTTCCCGGATCTCCATCTGAGACAAACCAGGAAGTGGGAAACGGCATTCCAAAATTCCAGCCTCGTTCGCGCGCTTTTTGCTGTCTGGCTTTCCATTGATTGAAATATCAAAGCTGGTATACGGCGTCAGAGCTGTTAGCGTCAGCTTTACCGCACTGATTTCCTGCGTTGGATTATGGAATCTCGCATAAATGCTGCCATCCGCCTCCTTGCGGATTACATGCGTCCGGTTGCGGTCAAGCACCTCTCCCGCGTCACCGGACAGTGTATTTAAAATAATTGTTCGTTCCTTCATTCGTGAATGCTCCTTATAAGATATTGGGCAGGATATGATCAATCTGCTTCTTCCACCAGTACCAATCGTGAGAAACGTCCATCCCCCAGATATCGATCCATTCGTAAATTTTCTTTTCCCGAAGAATTGCTTCCAGTTCTCTGGTATTTTCCAGCATCGGATGCTCCCAGGCTCCCTGTCCGCAGCATATTGCAAGTCTGGTTTCATTGTATTTTCGGATGTACGGATGATCCGCCGGCATCCCACGCAGAAAATCAATTGGCGAATTGTTGTAAACATTCTCATCGGAATACGCGCCGAACAATTCTCTCAGGCTGTAAATGCCGCTGCAGCAAATCGCTCTGGTAAACAGATCCGGACGCCGGAAGTAAAAATTTGCCGCATGATACGCGCCAAGGCTGAATCCAACCGCCATCAGGCCATCCGAAACAGGTGCTCCCTGCTCCCCACAGATCTGGAAGATACGCATCGCAAGCTCTTCTGTAATATAATGAAAATACGCTTCCTGCCGTACTGCCCGCTCCCACTCCGGCTTCCATCCGGCTGACAGAGACTGGACATCCACCGTATCCACTGCAAAAACCCGAATTGCGCCGCATTCAATCCATCCACAGAGATGATCCAGCATTCCAAAATTCTCAAAATCATAAAAACGGCCATCCTGGCACGGTATGTACAGCACAGGAACGCCGGTTGTCCCGTAGGATTTATATTCCATATCCTGGTTCAAAAAACGGCTGTATTCTTTATAATAACGGATCTCCATCGTCTGCTTCGCTCCCTTCCGGTATCAGTACATTTTACAAAGCACAGAGTATGGTAAAATTTTTTGACAAATTACAACATGCATCTTGCAGAAACCATTTTTAGCAAATCAAGGAAGTCTCCTGCTTCAATCTTCAATTGCGAAGAGCAATAAGCAGGGGGGACTTACTTGTGCCAGGAGAAGTACAAGCCCTCCTGATAAACTGCGAAGCAGTTATTTGGTTATGAGCAATCCGCTTCGCTGCTTGCTCATAACCGCTTGACCACATTCCGGTGTGTCTGGAGCATGTATCACAGTCTGTTACAGTATAGCATTGTTTTTCCTGGAAGTAAACTATGGATTTTATTTCAGATTAATATGGGCCGCCAGGGCATCTTCCAGTTCCCGGCTAGAGATTCCGATATACCGCTGCGTAATTGCCGCTGAGCTGTGCTGCAAAAGCTTCTGGACAAGAAGAAGGTTATAATTATTGTTTAGGTAAATTTCGGTTGCAAAAAACTTGCGAAAGCTGTGCGAACCGATTCCTTCCATTCCAAGCTCCGCCGATCCCTTTGCCAGATATTTCTGAACCGTCCGCTCCTTCACTGGAAAAATCATCTCATCCGGTTCAATTCCATGATCTAAACAATATAACCGCAGATATTGATAAATAGGAAGCGGAACCGTAAAAACACGTTTTTTCCCCGTCTTCTTCTCTACAATATCCAAACGATACCGCGGACCATCCAGTACAATATCATTCAGTCGCAGCGAAAGGATATCTCCGATTCGCAGGCCAAGATTTGCCTCTAATACAAGTGCTGTCGCAATTCTGCTGTTTGCGCGGAATGTTTTTCCGCCGGTTCGCATAGCGTCGATCAGCTGTTCATATTGGTCTTTGGTAAGCGCAAGCGCTTTTTTATTTGCCATTTCTGATTCCTTTCTTTTTTATAATGTACTCTTGAAACTTTTTGTACCATCCTTTGCAGATTTTTTATGTGCTTTTTACTACATTTTGCACCGACTGCCTGCCTTACTGCTTTACTATGCCGTT
>CAJMMH010000320.1 GCA_905214365.1 uncultured bacterium | reverse complement strand
AAGCGGATATTCGCAATCCGCTTCGCTACTTGCTCATAGCCAAATAACTGCTTCGCAGTGTATCAGGATGGGCTTGTACCCCTCCTGATACAAGCAAGTTCCCACCCCCTGCTTATTGCTCTTCGCAATTGAAGCGGGGGACTTCCTTGATTTGTTAAACTCATTATAGCGTACTGCTGAACAAAAGGCAATCAGATTTGATATTTTTTGAGATTTTCTGACTTTTTCTGAAAACACCCATCCTGAATCGCTGCAGATCTCCCCGATCTACTCATGTCTGTTTTTTATCTGGTAGCACTCATTTTTTGTGAGTGCTAAAATTTTTATAAAATTTGCCTTTATTTGCTGTAATTTTCCGTTTTCGCCGTTGACAAAACGTTTTTTCAGATGTAAAATAATCTCCGGTTGCAGAGAACAGCAGCCTTGTTTCGGATCAAATTCCGCTGCATGACTGCCAAAGGGATCTGCAGGATCTATGAAAGGAGATTTTTTGTTATGCATCAAGAAGGCAATTTATCAATTAACAGCGAAAATATATTCCCGATTATCAAAAAGTGGCTGTATTCCGACCACGACATTTTTTTCCGTGAAGTGGTCAGCAATGGATGCGACGCCATCACCAAGCTGCAGAAGCTGGATCTGATGGGCGAGTACACGATTCCGGAGGGAACGGAATTCGCTGTTCACGTTACTGTAGACCCTGACACTAAGACGATCACCTTTACGGATAATGGTATCGGTATGGATGCGGGCGAGGTCAACGAATACATCAATCAGATCGCATTTTCCGGTGCCAAGGATTTCCTGGAAAAGTATAAGGATAAGACAAATGATGACCAGATCATCGGTCATTTCGGACTTGGCTTCTATTCCGTATTCATGGTTGCAGATCGTGTTACCATTGATACGCTGTCCTGGAAGGAAGGCGCCTCTGCTGTTCATTGGGAGTCTGAAGGCGGTGTTTCCTATGAGATGAGTGATAGTGACAAGGATACCATTGGTACGACCATTACGCTGTACCTGAATGAAGACAGCTACGAGTTCTGCAATGAGTTCCGTGCGCGCGAAGTGCTGACCAAGTACTGCTCTTTCATGCCGGTTCCGATTTATCTGGACTCCGCAAAGAAAGAAGAAACCGTTGAAGAAGCCAAAGAAGAAACTTCCGCAAAAGAAACCACTACGGAAAATACTTCTGCGGAATCCGTTTCTGAAAACGCAGACAGTGCTTCTGCAGATGAAACGAAGGATGAGCCGAAGAAGGAGGCTCCGAAGCCGATTAACGATATTCATCCACTGTGGACAAAGCATCCAAATGAATGCACCGACGAAGAATATAAGGAATTTTACCATAAGGTATTTATGGATTACAAAGAGCCGCTGTTCTGGATTCATCTGAACATGGATTATCCGTTTAATCTGAAAGGTATTCTTTACTTCCCGAAGATCAACACTGAGTATGATTCCATTGAAGGAACCATCAAGCTGTACAATAATCAGGTATTCGTTGCTGATAATATCAAGGAAGTCATTCCGGAATTCCTGATGCTCTTAAAAGGTGTCATTGACTGCCCGGATCTGCCGCTGAATGTTTCCCGTTCCGCTCTGCAGAATGACGGCTTTGTAAAGAAAATCTCCGATTATATCACCAAGAAGGTGGCTGATCGTCTGACCGGCATGTGCAAGACAGACCGTGATAATTATGAGAAGTACTGGGACGATATCAATCCGTTCATTAAGTACGGCTGCCTGAAGGATGACAAGTTTGCGGAGAAGATGAAGGATTATATTATCTTCAAGGATCTGAACGGCAAGTATCTGACGCTTCCGGATATTCTGAAGGAAAACGAAGAAAAACATAAAGGCCAGGTCTTCTATGTAACTAATGAGAAGGAACAGAGCCAGTATATTGAAATGTTTAAGAGGGAAGGCATGAACGCAGTTATCCTGAAGCATAATATCGACTCTGCGTTTATCACGCATATGGAGCAGAAAAACCCGGATGTGAAATTCCTTCGTATCGATGCGGACCTGAGCGACAGCTTCAAGGAAGAGGTTTCCGAGGAGGAAAAGAAGGCACAGGAGGCAGACGCAGGTTCCCTGAAGGAGGTCTTCCAGAAGGCGCTTGGCAACGATAAGCTTGATGTAAAGGCAGAAAAGCTGAAGGATGCTTCCCTTGCAGCGGTTATGACACTCTCTGAGGAAAGCAGACGGATGCAGGATATGATGAAGATGTACGGCATGTCCGGCATGGACTTCGGAGCCCCGTCCGAGACTCTGGTTCTGAACCTCTCCCATCCGCTTGTTCAGTATGTGCTGAACCATAAGGATGCCGACGATGTTTCTGTCTTCTGCGAGCAGATCTATGATCTCGCGTCTCTTGCTCACGGAACACTGACTCCGGATCGCATGTCCAAGTTCATTGCAAGAACCAATGACGTAATGATGAAGCTGACAAAGAGCGAGGCGGGTGTTTCCGAAACCGCTGAGGAAAACTAATATCAGATGAACAGAGCAATCATAACCAAATTTGCAGCAGAATAATCACAACGAAGCCTCCGGCTATCAGTTTTCTCTGACAGCCGGAGGCTTCGTTGTCTGTGCGGTAAGTCGAATTTCAGATACCGCTGATTTATCTCTGTTTTGCCGGGAAATACTGATCATAAATCTCATACAGATTATAATCCGGCATCGCGTCGGTTTCATAGAAAGAAAGCTGATCCCACAGCTTTTCCCGGAATGATACTTCACTCTGCTCCGCAAATGCTTCTAACTGCGGCCCCCACTGCTCGTATAGACTGCTTCGGTAGACCTGATCTTCATTTGCCTCGCTGAGCGCTTCATCAAAGTCATCGATGCATTTAATCAGGAAATAATAACCCTCTGACTCAATTACATCACTCATTTCTCCATCCGCCAGATAAAATGCAACGTCCTCTAACGCCGGACTAAGCATCCCTCTCGACACCTGATACTCAATTTTGGACAGGCTGCTGTACTCTTTTGCTGCTGTCTGAAAATCTGCTCCGGACTGCAGCGACTGCTTCAATGTCTCTGCCTGAGACGCATCAGAAACAGAAATAATCTGGACGGTAATCACACGTTTATCATTGTCGCTGATTTCCAGGTACACGCCATCGGGCGTAGAAGCGATCATCTTCGGTTCCAGC
>CAJMMH010000319.1 GCA_905214365.1 uncultured bacterium | reverse complement strand
TGATTATACGCATTCGCCAGCTCATAATATGGAATGGTTTCCAGTACTTCCACATCATCAGTTGTCTTTCCAAGTGCCTGCAGCATTGCAGTGACGATCTGCGTTCCGTCCCCGTCCTCTTTCTGATACACACCGGCGTTGTATACGCCGCTTTCAATGATCCCCTTGTGAAACAGTCCCGCCGCGGCCGGTGTATTCATCAGCGTTACCACCTTCATACCGCCGCCCGACTGGCCGAAAATGGTTACGTTATCCGGATCTCCGCCGAAAGCTTCAATATTTTCATGGATCCAGATCAGAGCGGCAACCAGATCCTCGTTTCCCGCATTTGCGGAATTTTTATATTTTTCTCCGAATGGAGACAGATCGAGATAGCCGAGAATATTCAACCGATGATTGACTGATACTGCCACAACATCCCCGTACTCACTCAGATGATCGCCCTCATAAGCGACATGCTCAATTGCAGACCCGGAAGAAAATCCGCCGCCGTGCAGCCACACCATAACCGGCTTCTTTGCCTTTGGATCCAGGCTCTGCGTCCAGATGTTCAGGTTCTGGCAATTTTCATCCTGCGGCCAGTAGCGGTGACGGACAAGCAGTTCATTGCCCGGCGCATCCTGATGCAGCAGCGGACACACATATCCGAACGCCAGCGCGTCGCGGATTCCTTCCCACGGCGTTACCGGCTCCGGACTTTGAAAACGCTTTGCCTGCGCGTATGGAATTCCGTGAAAGGTAAACGTGGTATTCAACCGGTAACCGCGGATTTTTCCCTGTTTGGTCTGTACAATCGGATCATTCTTTCCGCATACAAAATATTCTGCCATATATAGTTCTCCCTTCTGTTTCTGCCGCAGACGCAATACATTCCTCCCCTTAGGAAGCATATTTTCGTCATCCTGCGTTATCCTCCACATTATCTTGCGTATTTTCTTTTATTATATAATTTTTGCCAGAAATTTCAATCTGTTTTACAACCAAACTCCATCCTGTCTGCTTTCAATATCTTTTACTTCTCCCACAGCCCCATGGCATACAGCCGCACTGTTTTCGAGCCCCAGGTCTGCCTGCAGATCAGACGAACCCGCTTTACCTGACGACCGATTCTGATTTTTTTCAGATACTGGTAATTTTCTGTCTCTGTCAATATCGGTTTCCAGATCCCGTCTCCTTCGTCCACATCAACATTAAACGCGCGCACAATGGTCTGCGGAACCGATACCGGCTGATCGTCCCGAAACGTATTGCATTTCATCGCGTACCGCTTTAAATACCAGTGCGCGTTTTCCCAGGATTTCCGGTTCAGATCACAGTCAAACACCAGGCGAAGGATTCCCGCATACCGGGCTTCCGGAAGCGTCAGAATCAGCTCGTCACCCGGCATTCCTTCCCATGCATGATCAATTCCGTCAATCCGGCGCTCCAGTCCGTCCGTCAGGATATCTGCCGGTTCCCTCCCGCAGGTGATCCGCGCGCCTTTCATAACAGCAGCCGGCCGCAGCCTGTGCCACGGAAGATAGCAGCCGTCCTTCATCAGCTCCTGCTGCAGCTGATCAATTTGTTCCGGATACAGACCAGCCGGATCCTTTCCTGCCTGGATGGCAAGCGCTGCTGCTGTTCCGACTGCCTGCCCGAGAATCGCACAGGTTGCCATCACACGCGTACTCGAATTGGCCGTATGGGTTGCGCTGATATTCCGTCCGGCAAACATCAGATTCTTTATCGCCGAAGAATACAGACACCGATAAGGAATCCCATACGGGGACGGAGCCGGATGAAAGGTATTGGGCTTTTCTTTTGTTTCAAATCCGGACGGGTTATGATCGTCCATCGTCCAGCCGCCGTACGCAACCAGATCTTCAAACCGGCCTTCGTTCCGCACATCATTCTGCGTCAGGATATACGCGCCCTCATATCGTCTGCTCTCCCGCTTTCCCGGAAGAAATCCCATCCAATCCAGCTCCCAGTCGGAAGCGTCCGTTTTCCCGCCGTTTTTGATAAAATCCCAGACGCCAAGCGCCATTTTTACAAGCTCATCCCGGATTTCCTCCGTATCGCGGATGGTATCCTTCGTCCCGCCAAGCTCCATCCACCAGAAGTTCCCTCCCGTCCAGCGCTCCGGAGAAGAAAGATCCAGACGGAACGGAAAATCGTTTTCCGTATAATGCGCCGCCCAATCCGGAGCGCGAAATGTAACCGGATGGCCAGTCTGCCTTGCCTGGATCAGGCAGGACATACCCATGGTACAGGAATCCGCCTGTTTTGGTGCGATATCTTCACCATATTCACGCTGTGCCTCCCGTCCCATGCGGTACGGCGCGCCGGTCAGCGGAGCCAGTATGCTGTCGCCGGAGCAGTCGGCAAAAATTTGTGCCTTCACGCAATGATACCGCTGCGTTGTCAGCTGCCAGCCGGTCACCGAGCATATCCGCCCATCTTCTGTCTTTGCGTCCAGGCAGCTACAGTTTAAGAGCAGCGTCAGATTTTTCTCCTGCCTTGCCAGCCCGTACAGCACGCTGTCCCAGAGGGAAAAGTTCATATCCGGATTCCGGCAGCAGTTTTCTAACTCCAATTCTTCCACCAGACCGGTTTCTCTCATATCTTCCCCATCCGCGCCGCGCACCCACATCCGAATTTCGCTCGACGCATTTCCGCCAAGCACCGGCCGGTCCTGCATCAAAAGCACCGAAATTCCCCTGCGCGCTGCCGCGACTGCCGCGCATAGACCGGCAAGCCCGCCTCCGACCACACAGAACTGCACCGTATGCTCTGTTGTTGGTAACACATTTTTTGCCGTATTCATACCATCCATTTGATCCGTTCGACTGTTCATTTCCATTTTTCCTCCCGTTTCTGACCGTTTCCATCCAACCTTCCGTTTTTGGATGCCGCAGTCCTGGCTGCTTCCGCTTTTTCGGCTGCCGCAGTCTGCTTTTTCTGCATCAATCCGTTTTCAAAGCGTGTTTGGTAATACCACCTTACCATGCGCAGTCTGCTGCCGCATTCGGATTCAGGCATTATTTTTGCAAATTTGTGCATGGATTCTTGACTTTTTATTAGTTAATTTTTAAAATAATGACTAGAGCATTTCCGAAATGCTCTAGAAAAAACATTTTCATGTGCTCTCGGAATCTTTTTGTGCTTGATTTTACGAGAAGATTTTTTGTCAGAT
>CAJMMH010000318.1 GCA_905214365.1 uncultured bacterium | reverse complement strand
TAGCTGGTTACTTCGATTCCGTTGGAAAGACGTACTCTGGCGATCTTTCTAAGAGCGGAGTTCGGCTTCTTAGGAGTTGCGGTCTTTACTGCGGTGCAAACGCCTCTCTTCTGCGGAGCAGAAAGATCGGTCTGCTTCTTCTTCAGGGAGTTGTATCCCTTCTGCAGTGCCGGAGCGGTAGACTTCTTGTCGTAGGACTGTCTTCCCTTTCTTACTAACTGATTAAATGTGGGCATTCTGTTCACCTCCTGCGGTTTGAAATACAAATAACAAAAAAAATGAACGTATGTGTTCTGACGGCTGCACGAATAAACGTGTCCAAAACACATACGTTCAAATTATATCTTTCCCTGATTGTTTTGTCAAGTACTTTTTTTGTACTTTTTCAGGTTTTCACTGCCGGATTTTCTGCCCTGTCCCAGAGCTGCAGCAGAAAATCCGTTCATGTTATTACTCTTCAGAATCGTCGTTGTCCTCGGTCTCTTCGTCAACGCCCTCGGACTCATCAAGATCCTCGTCATACTCGGCACGTACCTGCTCTTCGGAAATTTCATGCTCCTTTTCCTCGGAAAGCTGGCTTCCTGCCTCTGCATCTGCCTCATCTTCCTCGCCGATCATCAGCTCGTCATCGGTATTGAACTCAGTGTTGAGCTTGATGTTGCGGTAACGCTTCATACCGGTACCAGCCGGAATCAGCTGACCGATGATTACATTTTCCTTCATGCCCATCAGCGGGTCGATTCTGCCGTTGATTGCCGCGTCGGTCAGAGCCTTGGTGGTCTCCTGGAAGGAAGCCGCGGACAGGAAGGAGTTGGTTGCCAGGGAAGCCTTAGTAATACCAAGCATTACCTGCTTGCCGACTGCCGGCTTCTTGCCCTCTTCCTCCAGCTTCTCATTCATCTCGTCGAAGTCGAGAACGTCCATGGTAATTCCCGGAAGTACCTCGGAATCTCCGCTCTCTTCGATACGGATCTTCTTCAGCATCTGGCGGACAATAACCTCGATATGACGGTCACCGATTTCTACACCCTGACTGCGGTATACGCGCTGAACTTCCTGAAGCATGTAATCCTGCACGGCGCGTACGCCCTTGATACGCAGGATATCATGCGGGTTTACACTACCTTCGGTCAGAGAATCTCCGGCCGCGATCACCTTGCCGTCAATCGGACGGATACGTGCATCGTACGGGATCATGTAGGTCATGGAAGCTCCGGTCTCCGGATCGGTTACAATGATCTCTCTCTTCTTCTTATTATCCTTAACGGTAACAAGACCCGCGATATCAGAAACAATCGCAACGCCCTTCGGCTTTCTTGCCTCGAACAGCTCCTCAACACGCGGAAGACCCTGTGTGATATCGCCGCCGGCAACGCCTCCGGTATGGAAGGTTCTCATCGTCAGCTGTGTACCAGGCTCACCGATGGACTGTGCCGCGATGATTCCGACTGCCTCACCAACCTGTACTGGCTGTCCGGTTGCCATGTTGGAACCGTAACACTTCGCGCAGATTCCAAGGTGGGACTTGCAGCTCAGTACGGTACGGATCTTTACACTGTCGCGGCCCATACGAGTCAGCGCGTCCATGATCTTTCCGGCACGCTTCGGGGTAATCATGCAGTTTGCTTTGATGATTGTCTCGCCAGTATCCGGATCAACAATGGTCTCAGCGATAAAGCGGCCTGTCATACGCTCCTGCAGACTCTCGATCTCTTCCTTACCATTCATAAAGGTACGGATCTCCATGAACGGAATATTCTTGCCTGCGCAGCAGTCGTCCTCACGGATAATCAGCTCCTGAGATACGTCAACCAGACGTCTGGTCAGATATCCGGAGTCCGCGGTACGAAGCGCGGTATCGGACAGACCCTTACGAGCACCGTGCGCGGAGATGAAGTACTCCAGTACGTCAAGACCTTCACGGAAGTTGGACTTAATAGGAAGTTCAATTGCCTTACCGGTTGTATTTGCCATCAGGCCTCGCATACCAGCCAGCTGCTTGATCTGCTTATCGGAACCACGCGCACCGGAATCTGCCATCATGAAGATGTTGTTATACTTATCCAGACCGGACAGCAGCGCGGTGGTCAGCTCCTTATCGGTTGCTTCCCAGGTACGGATAACCTCGTTGTAACGCTCTTCGTCGGTGATCCATCCCCTCTTATAGTTAGTCGCGATCATATCAACGGTATCCTGCGCGCGCTTCAGCATCGCAGGCTTCTCAGCCGGAACTGTCATATCGGAGACAGATACGGTCATTGCCGCTCTGGTGGAGTACTTGTAGCCCATTGCCTTGATGGAGTCAAGTACCTCTGCGGTTTTGGTTGCGCCGTGGGTATTGATAACCTTTTCAAGGATCTTCTTCAGTTCCTTCTTCTTAACCAGGAAATCAACCTCAAGCTTGAGCTCGTTGCCCGGAATGCTTCTGTCTACGAAGCCAAGGTCCTGCGGAAGGATCTCGTTGAAGATGCAGCGTCCAAGCGTAGTCTCCAGGATCGCGGTCTTTACGGTGCCGTCCGGCATCGTCTTGTGAACGCGGATCTTTACGATGGAGTGCAGAGTAACCGCACCGTTCTCGTAGGCAAGCAGCGCCTCGTTGACGCTCTTGAATACCATGCCCTCGCCCTTTGCTCCCGGACGCTCCTGCGTCAGATAATAGATACCAAGTACCATATCCTGAGACGGAACAGCTACCGGACCGCCGTCAGACGGCTTCAGCAGGTTGTTCGGGGACAGCAGCATGAAACGGCACTCTGCCTGAGCCTCTACGGACAGCGGCAGATGAACTGCCATCTGGTCTCCATCGAAGTCGGCGTTGAACGCGGTACAAACCAGAGGATGCAGCTTGATTGCCTTACCTTCAACCAGGATCGGCTCGAATGCCTGGATACCCAGACGATGCAGTGTAGGAGCACGGTTCAGCATAACCGGATGCTCTTTAATTACCTCTTCCAGAACATCCCATACCTTAGTCTCCATGCGCTCAACCATCTTCTTCGCATTCTTGATGTTGTTCGCATCACCGTTCTTTACCAGCTCCTTCATAACAAACGGCTTAAACAGCTCGATTGCCATTTCCTTCGGCAGGCCGCACTGATAAATCTTCAGCTCCGGTCCTACAACGATAACGGAACGGCCGGAGTAGTCAACACGCTTACCTAACAGGTTCTGACGGAAACGTCCCTG
>CAJMMH010000317.1 GCA_905214365.1 uncultured bacterium | reverse complement strand
AGTTCGGTACAATAAGGGTATGTATTCTTGCAAGTTCAGACACTTATCAATGGGTAAGAACATACAACCGCGAAATTGTTGCACAGGGGTGGGAAAAGATGGAACCAAAGTATTCAATTCTTCTCTGCGGTCAGCCGTTAGAGGCGTACCGGGAGAAGATTGGCGGCTGGCTTTCGGACGGAATCAAGGTATTCTGGTTCGGAACCGAAGCGCAGGTAAGGGAACTGAAGCAGGCGTATCCGGCATTTGCGCAGGCATTTTTACTGCAGGCGTATGCCGTGCAGATAGGAAAAAGCGGGATTGTAATAGACGGAGAGGATAAGGAAGGGCTGCTCCGGCGTCTTGAAGAGGCATGTCCGGCGTTCAATGCCGCGCAGTACCTGGTTGAGCACTGTCAGAAAGATGAGCATATCATTGTCCAGGCATCGGCTGGAACCGGAAAAACAACAGTGATGATCGACCGGATTCTGTTTTTGCTGCATACGGTTCCGGGTCTGGAACTGTCCGGCATTTACATGATTACGTTCACGAACGAGGCGGCGGGACAGATGGGGGAGCGTCTGCAGAAGGTTCTGATGACCCGTTTCCAGTTGACGGGGAAGATGAAGTATTTCCGTTGGGTGGAGCAGCAGTCGCAGATGAATATCAGTACCATCCACAGCTTCGCGTATTCGATGTTAAAGGAATACGGAATCGGACAGGGATTTACGCAGGATCTGGCGATCCGGGGATTTGAAAAGGAACGGAAGGAACTGATCCGTGATCTGCTGGATCAGAAGATGGATGACGCGCATATGATCCGCGATCAGGTAGGACTTCCGCTATATAAGGCGGGTTTACTGACCGGGAAGTTCTGGGAGGAATTTGCCAGGCTCGGCATATCGCGAAAAGATATGGATCAGATGCAGTGGGGACGTCCGGTGAATGAAAAATCCGCGGCATTCCAGTCCTGGATTTCTGCGGCAGTCGGCGAGCTGGATGACGCGTATCTGGATGAAAAACGAAAGGTCAATGCGATTGCGCTGAATGACATGATGCGGGATCTGCAGATGATTCTGACGGATGAGAAAACCGAGTGTCCCGGTCTGCCGATGCGCTATCTGTTTATTGACGAGTTTCAGGATTCCGATCTGTCCCAGATCCGTGTGGCAGCGCAGTTTGTCCGTCTGACTGGTGCAAAGCTGTTTGTGGTCGGAGATGTCAAGCAGAGCATTTATCGGTTCCGCGGAGCCAATGACCGGGCGTTTGAACTGCTGGAGCGGGAACTTTCACAGTTCAATGAGAAGTCGGCAAGGTCCTTTGTTCTGATTAATAATTACCGCACGGCGGCGAATATTATGAATCGGATGAATACGTATTTTGCGCAGTGGAGCAGCGACGGACTGCTGAAGGATGACGGTCCGGTTGTGCCATTCCATCAGAAACCGGGAACGATACAGATGATTCCGTCCGGGACAGACCCGGCAAAGGCGGATGCGCTGATTGTACAGACGGTGAGGGAGCAGCTGGACCGTCTGGCAGAGGAACTGGAGCAGTCCGGCAAAAAGCCGTCGGCTAAGGATCGGGTGGTTCTGCTGACCAGGACGAATTCACAGCTGCAGAAGCTGACTGCGCTTTTAAAGGAAAATCGGGTACCGGCATCCGCTGCGAAAGATGGCAGCTTTTTTACCAGTGAAGCGGTACGGGATTTTTACGCAATGATCAGCTCGTATCTGTTTCCGGATGAGCCAAAATACATTTTCAATTATCTTCTGACTCCGTACGCGGGGAAAACGGATCCGATGGATCCTGGTCTGATGGAACAGCTGGACGGGGATCGGGAGCAGCTTACGGTGATGCTTCGCCATTTTCTGGAGCAGACAGACTGGGAGAAGTATTATAAAGAGTTCCGACTGAGACCGGTACTGGCGGTAATCCGGGATATGATTGACGGAGGAACAGTTACTGAGAGCTTTATTCGGGAGGCAAAGCGGAGAAAAAAGCAGAACGGATGGGAGGAAGAAGCCGGAATCGCGGCGGTGCGGCTGGAAGCATGCCAGTATCAGGCGAATCTGGAAAAGCTGCTGGAGCTTCTGCAGAGCAGTCTGGGCGGCAGAGTGAGCCTGTACCGGATTTATCAGTATCTGCAGACACAGATTGCGGCGAACCGTTCCGAGTCGGAGCCGGAGATTGAAACGGAGGATGATTACCGTTTTGCGCTGTGCATGACAGTACATAAATCCAAAGGACTGGAATTTGACACAGTTATTCTTCCGTATACTGGAAGAAAGTTCCCGGACCGTTATCAGACGGAACTTGTGCTTGATCCGATGACAAAGGAAGCGGGCTGGAACATTACGGCGGACCGGCAGAATCCGGATATGCGCAATCATCTGTATCGAAAACTGAAGGAAGCGGACATTCAGCAGACCAGGGAAGAAGAAACCAGGATTCTGTATGTTGCGATGACACGGGCAATCAGTCACCTGATCGGTATCGTGTGTCCGGCGCAGGATTCGGACAGCTGGTCGTATCTGATTGAGGAGGTGGGGATCGATGACGGCGCAAACTAGAGAGATTTATACCTATACGGACCTGCGCACGCTTGGACAAGCGCCGTTCTGGAATCAGATTCGGAATTGCCCGCAGGTGACAGTAAGTGCTGATCTGCGTAAAAGTCTGAAAGGAACCAGACAGTATGACCGGGTAAATGGAATTTTCAAGGACGATCCGCAGGTACATGCGGCGGAGTTTCACCGTCTGTCTGATTTGGCATTTCCGGACTGGAACGCGGAAGAAACCAGGTTTCATGAGAGTGTGCTTCTGGCACAGTTTATCCGCAGTCAGATCCATGAAAAGGGAGACGATCCGGATCTGAGGCACTGGCTGGTGGGATGCCGCAGAAACATCGGTCCGCTTCTGTCGTCGATTCTTCTGCTGGAAGAATCCGGGCTTCGTCCGGAGATGCTTGACTGGAATGGAAGCCGGAATCAGGAAATGCTGTCAGCGGCGTGGCATTTTCTGGAAAAGCATGATCCGGCAATTGCCGCTTTCCGCGCAAGGCAGAAGGAACTGGAAAGACAGGACGCGTGGGATCCGGTTCTGAACCGGCTGTTTGGCGTAAGCACGGTTTCTGCAATTATATTTCATGGATTTTATGGATTTACACCGATCCAGGAGCAGGTGATCCGGCTGCTGGAAATAAGCGGATTTG
>CAJMMH010000316.1 GCA_905214365.1 uncultured bacterium | reverse complement strand
GAATTAGCAAAGAACATCTGATTCCTTCTGGGTTTGGAGGAGAGGAGACGCAGCAAAAGGCGGTTGATCTGGCAGGCCGTGTGATTGAAAAGCTTAAAATCACAGATGGCCCGGCATATTTTCAGATGAAGCTTGAGGACGGCGAACCGTACATTCTGGAGGTAACGCCAAGACTTGATGGCTGTCATATGTGGAATCTGATCAACCATTACTGCGGCGTAAATCTTCTGGATATGGCTCTGCAGCATCTGGTAAGCGGAAAGGTTCCGGCTGTTCCGGAAGAAAAGCCGGGAGAACCGATGAAGCTTGCGTTTATGTGTGAAGCGCCCGGAAAGCCGTACGACCGTTCAAAGTATGATGTCAGTCATGCGGATTATATCTGTTGGTATTATGAAAATGAAGATATTGTACGCAAATTGAACGGATTTATGGAAAAGGGCGGATATCGGATTGAAAAACGTCTGGCGGGCCTAAAAAAATGAAAATAGGATTCAGCAAAAGAAAAAGTACATGGTGGCAGCTGATGCTGGTCAGCATTGTCTGCAATGCAGTTTTATTTCTGATAATCCGGCAGATTTATCCGCCGGTATTTACAACCAATGATGATTATCGGATGCGCCTGATTGTATCAGGCGCGTATACGGGGACACCAAGTTCAGAATTGGTGTTTATGTATCGGTGGATTGGTGTGCTGCTGTCATCTATTTATCGTATCAGCACGGCGCTGAACTGGTATGGATGTTTTATTATCGGAACATTGTTTTTCCCGTGCTGTGTGATGTTGTACCATATGCTGGAGCGAGGCGGCAGAAGGAAGGTCCAGGCATTTCTGCTGTATCTGCTGATTTTCTTTCTTGGATTCCAGAAGCATCTTATGATGCCGCAGTTTACGATCAGCGCAGCGTTTATGTTTATGGCATTTCTTATTTTTGAGATTCGTCTGCTGACTGCGGAAAGCAAAAAGGCAAAGGTTATTAATTTCATATGGATGATTGCCAGTGGGATTCTGTCAATTTCAATTCGTGAAAAGGTATTTCTTATGCTTCTTCCGGGAGCGTTTCTTCTTCTGCTGGCACATGTGTTCTGGGAGAGAAAGACAGCAGAAGAGTGGAAGCGGATTCTCTGCCGCCTTGCGGCAGCTGCCGGTGTTCTGCTGCTTTTATTCGGAACTCAGCGTCTGGCAACCGGATCGAAGGATTACCAGGATTTTGCGGCGTTTAATGTTGCACGCTCCAATGTATTTGATTATGATGGTGTGCCGGATTATGACGCAAATCAGGAGTTTTATGATTCCATCGGCGTTGATAGGGCAGCCTGGAAGGCGTTAGCGGGAAGAATATTCGGCGTTTCCGACCAGATTAATGCGGAGACATTGAAGGAGATTGCGCATTACAGCAAACAGATCAGCGATCAGACAATTCTGGATAAGCTGCTTAATGCGGTAGAGAACGCGTATACGGAACTGATGGCAAATCTGGTGCGTGGACAGTTTCTGTGTGTATTGCTGCTGCTGTTTCTGATCGCGCGCGTAAATGGGGATGTTTCTGATAAGAGATATTCTTATCTTATGTTTCTGATTGCGGCATATCAGGTGACTGCGCTTGTTTTATTCGGCGTATTGGGCAGAATTATGCCGCGTCTGGTGGAAGCGCTGGATCTTATGGCTGACGCGTGCGCCATTTCAATCCTATTTGAATTGTTCCGGCAGAAGGACAGCTGTGAAGAAGGCAAAGGGTCGCAGAAAATTACAGCAATCTGGCAGGTTGTGCGGTACGGCGGGCTTGGAATTCTGGCTGTAAGCATGCTGACTTATAATTTCCTGTATCTGGATCAGGATGGCGCGTACAAAACGCTGATTCAGAGCGCCGGCTGTCTGGATTCTCTGGAGCAATATGCGAAAAAAGATGAGAAGATGTACATTTTTTATAATGCGTTGGATTTTATCGGCTGTTCTGACTGGGTATTTGACGGCGAAGACGGAAGATTTTCTCAGATTGATTCGCTTGGAAACTGGAATTCAGAATCGGATACATGGAAACAGCGGAATGAATTGCTTGGCGGAGAAACAGTCATGGATGTATTGGTTGAGAATCCGGATGTTTACTACGCGGAAATCGGCGGATACCATGCGGAGATCGACGATTTGCTGGAGCAGCGGGGCAAAAAGCTAGAGTGGTTTGATTCGTATCAGGCAGGAAGCAGGACAGTAACGATATACCGGGTGACGGAGATCGATACGGAGGACAAGAGAAAATGAAAGTTGCAGTAACCGGAGCAACCGGCTTTGTCGGAAAAGCAGTTGTTGAAGATTTGTCACGGGACATGGAAGTAATTGCGCTCGGCAGAAAAGGCGGCAGTATTCTGCAGATGCAGCCGTTGGAGCATGTCAGCTATGCAGAGTGCGGCTATACGGTTCCGGAACTGAGGGAGCTTTGCGAAGGAGCCGATGCAATTGTTAACCTTGCGTCTCAAAAGGTGGTGAAGGGAGAGCCGAACGGACTGGGGGATTATCGTTCAAGTCTGGAACTGCTGGAGCATGTCCTTCGGGCTGCGGCGGAAAACGGAATTAAAAACGTAATTACGATTTCCAGTAGGTGTGTATACGGAGAACAGAATACGCTGCCGTATTCTGAAGATGAAACTCCGGATCCGATTAACTTCTACGCAGTTGAGAAAGTGATGGGAGAAACTCTTTCGGAATACTATAACCGGAAAAAGGGTCTTTGTGTGAAAAATCTGCGTCTTGCGCAGGTAATCGGGTATCCAATGAACGATGGATATATGTTCAGCACGTTTTTAAGACAGATCCAGGAAGGAGAAACCGTGCGTATCTGGGGAAACGGCGTTGGAAAGCGGGATTATATCTATCTGAAGGATGTGACGCAGGCAATTCGGTGCGCGCTGTCGGCGAAAGAGGAAAAAGGAATCTTCAATATCGGAAGCGGAATTGGAGTCTCCAATGTTGAGATTGCGGAATGGATGAAAGAAGTTTTCCAGAGTAATTCTGAGATCCAGATGCTGCGGGAGAAACCGGAAGATAAGTCCATTGTATATTTGGATATGAACAAAACAAAAGAACGGCTTCATTTTAGCTGCCGGTTCTCGATGAAAGATGTGATCAGAGATATTGCAGAGCAGATTCAGCGGGAAAGCTGAGCTGCTGTATGAGGGACTGCCGGATCATTGTGTTTTGGAAATGCGATGATCCGGCAGCTGCGTATACCGGCGATTTTTCTATGCAGTTTGAAG